>JBDSSY010000265.1:0-55753 GCA_039928585.1 Gemmatimonadaceae bacterium
CGGAGCGAGCGGCCGCGCTCCTGGAGCAGTTCGAGGCCGAAGCGGCGACACGTCCCGCATCGGCCACTCCGCGCCGGCTCATCACGGTGCTCTCGGCGGGCCTCGCGCTCTATGCGATCTACTGGGTCCTCGCGATCATCGAGGCGCATTCGTATCGCACGAGCTTTCTCCTCGTTGCACTCGTCCTGACTTACCTGCTCTATCCGGGGCGATCGTCGACGCGATCGCGGGTGACCGCGGTCGACTGGATGCTGATTGCGCTATGCATCGTCGCGTTTGCATGGCCCCTCGTCGATGCGGGCTTCCAGTATCGCGCGGCAATGCCCACGCGCGCCGACCTCGTGCTCGGCACCATCGCAATCGCGCTCGTCCTCGAGGCCACGCGACGAACGGTCGGTTGGGTCCTGCCCGTGACGGCGGCGGGGTTCATCCTGTACGCCTATCTCGGCCCCCTGCTCGACCTCGTCGGCCTCGGAATCATGGCCCACCGCGGGTATGCGCTCGATCGGCTGGTGGGCATTCTGTACATGACGCTCGACGGGATCTTCGGCGTCCCGCTCGAGGTAGCGGCGACCTACATCATCCTGTTCACCATCTACGGTGCCGTGCTCGAGGCGTCGGGTGCCGCGCGCTTCTTCATTGACTGGGCCATGGCGGCGATGGGCCGCTCCAGCACGGGGTCGGGACCCGGGCGGACCGTGACGCTCGCCGGCTTCCTGCTCGGCACCGTGTCCGGAAGTGGTGTCGCAACCACCGTGACGCTCGGCTCGTGCGCGTGGCCGCTGCTCCGACGCGCGGGCTACACACGCGAGACAGGCGGGGCGATTCTCGCCGCCGGAGGCATCGGTGCCATCCTCTCACCTCCGACGCTCGGTGCAGCCGCCTTCCTGATCGCCGAGTTCCTGCGGATCTCGTATCTTCAGGTGCTGGTGATGGCGATCATCCCGACGGTCCTCTACTACTTGTCGGCGTTCCTGATGATCGAGGCCGACTCGCGACGGATGGCGACGACGCCGGTCGCGGTGGACGTGCCATCGGTGTGGGAATTGACACGCCGCTACGGCTATCACTTTTCATCGCTGATCGCGATCGCCGGCCTGATGGCCACGGGCATGACGGCGTTTCGCGCCGTCGTCGCGGCGACCGTGCTCGCCATCGCGCTGAGTTGGGTGCGCACCGAAACGCGGCTGGGTCCCAAACGGCTACTCGCGGCGCTGGAGACGGGTGGACGCGGTGCGCTGTCGATCGTCGCGACGACCGCGGTCGCGGGGATTATCGTCGGCGTCGTCACGTTGACCGGTCTCGGCCTCAAGCTCGCGGGGATCATCGTGTCAGTCGCCGGCGGAAGCCTCGCGCTGACGGTGGTCTTCTCGGCGCTCGCCGTCTGGCTCCTCGGTCTCGCCGTGCCGGTCACCGCGTCCTACATCATCGCCGCGGTGATGATCGCGCCGGCACTGACGCAGGTGGGCGTCCCTGCAGTCGCGGCGCACATGTTCATCTTCTACTATGCGGTCCTCTCGGAGGTGAGTCCGCCGACCGCCCTATCTCCCTTCGCGGCGGCGGCAATCACCGGAGGCAATCCGTTCAGGACAATGATGCTGACGTGGAAGTACACGCTTCCCGCGTTTCTCGTCCCGTTCGTGTTCACGCTGTCACCCGAAGGACTCGGCATCCTGCTTCAAGCGCCGCTTCCAGACGTGATCAGGTCATCACTGAGCGCGGCGCTCGGCATCGCTGCGCTTGCGGTTGCATTCGGAGGCTGGCTCTGGCGCGCTGCCTCGATGCCCGAGCGCATCGCGGCGGGCATCGCAGGCATCCTGCTGTGCTACGCGAGCGGAGTCAGCGACGCGCTCGGAATCGGAGTGCTTGCGCTGGTCGCCTTCAGCCACGTGGCGCGGGTGCGCGTGAAGTCGACCGGCGGTGCTCAAGCTAATCCATGAAGAAGTCGACCCTCCCGTCGTCCAGATCGTAGCGCGCTCCGACAATCTTCAACTTGCCCGCACGCTGCGCCTCCAGCAGCGACTCCTCGGAGCTCCGGAGGCGCTTGACGATGCGACAGACATTCTCGCGCACCGCAGCATCCAGCAACGCGTCACCCTTCGCCGCGCCGCTGCTCTTCGCTTTGAGCACGGCGGGGATGATCGGTTCGATCATCTGTCCAATGCTGCCGGGATAGACGGTGTTCTTCTCCACGACTGATATCGCCGCTTCGACCGCACCGCAGCGTTCGTGTCCGAGCACCAGCACGAGTGGGGCGCCGAGCACCTGTACTCCGTACTGGATGCTCCCGAGCGCCACGGTATCGACCGTGTTGCCGGCGTTCCGGACGATGAAGAGCTCTCCCAGCCCGGTGTCGAACAGCAGCTCTGGCGAGACGCGGCTATCAGAGCACCCGACAAGCACTGCGAAGGGAACCTGTGCGCGGGCGATTGCCAGTCTCCGTTCATGGTCGCGCGACGCCTTGACCGACGGCTTGTCGGCGAGGAAGTCGGCATTGCCCTTCTTCAACCTGGCGAGCGCCTGTTCGGGGGTCAGCCCCGCAGCTCCGCCGTCGTCGGCCAAGGCAGGGGATACCAGCGCGCTGCCCGCGATTCCGAGCGCGCCCAGACATGCGCGATGAAGAAAGGTCCGGCGTGATGACAAGGCAGATCGCATCGAGCACATCCTGGTGTGTGCGACACGACTTGCCGAAGACCTCGGCACCGAGCCCTCGCACCCTGTGAAAGGTAGCGCCGGGAGGCGCTCTTGCCAAAGGCATCGACGGCGTTCAGGGGCCCTTTCGTCACCGCGTTCTTCGCACTAAAGGCTGTACCGTGGCGATGCGCGCGCGCTCTAAACACGGTGCAGCGCGAAGGAAGCTGACGCATTATGCGAAGCGCAACTCGTGACTTGTGCGCAGACGGAATGACACCAGTTGATCCAAGGTCGGGAGCTCGAACAAGCCGTACGGTCGCGGCAGGTGTGTTTCACGCATGAGAAAGTCAGGGCGAAACACGGGGTCGAATGGCACGGTTTTGCGGTCTACCCATACGCGGTTGTACTGCCGTGTTCGCACGTGAACGATCACGTCGGCAATCATGCGCGCCAACTGTTCCACGCGCTGTGTCCATGAACAATGGAAACACCCGAATGGATGAAAATAGTTCGGCACGTTGCCCATCATCAACGTTTTGTACCAGTTGACGTCGTGCACATCCAGGGGCAACCCATCACACGACATGGGGAAAGAGAACACACCCAGTTTGAAGCCCGTTGCCAGGATACACACGTCGCAGGGCACTTCTTCGCCGGCCTCCAGCACGATCGAGCGCTCGCCGAAGCGACGGATGCTCCCATTGCGAAAAGCAATTTTCCTTGCGGCAAGCCGCCGCTTGAGGCCGATGGCTTTGGGGATGCGCTGCGTGTACGGCGCATACCGAGGAGTGAGAAACTCCGTGTGGTACTCCTTGGTGACCGTGTCTCGCCAATGCCAACGGAAGAATGCACGTCCCAGTCTGGGAAACCTTCGGATGAGCAGGAAGTAGACGTCGCCTTCCACCGTGTTCTTCCAACGGAGTGTGGCCCCGGCAAACGGCACTCCTCCTTCGTGCAGCATGCGACACAGTCGCGCAAACCATCCCAGCGTATTGTCGACTTCGTAGATGTACGACGGAGACCGCTGGAGGATCGTCAACGACTTGCATACGTCCGACAACGCCGGCGCCGTGGAGATGGCTGTGGCTCCGCTCCCGACGAGGACGACGTTCTGGTCATCGAACCGTGCTCCCTCGTCGAGGTCGCACGCGTGAATGATTGGACCGCGAAACGCCTGCATGCCGTCGAACGCCGGGACGTTGGGCACGTTGGCGCCGAATCCGTTGCAATTGACGAGAAAGCGGGCCTTGTAGTTGCCCAACGCCGTATCCACCGTCCACATGTTCTGTCTGGTGTCGAATGACGCGCGCTGAACTCTTGTACGAAGAATGAGGTGCTGGTCGATGCCGGTGGCGTGGAGGCTGCGCTTCAAGTAGTCGAGCACTTCGCCCCGGTCCCACAGCTCTTTGCGGGGAATCTCCAGCATGAAGCTGAAGGCGTACCGCACGACTTCAGAATCCACGCGCGCGCCATGCCACTTGTTGCGGAGCCACGTCCCTCCGACGTCGTCATCAGCCTCAAGGATGACGTAGCTGATGTCGCGCGCCTGCAGGTAGTGGGCGACGGCGATTCCTGTGACGCCGGCGCCGACGATGATGACATCCGTTGCTGCAAGCGTTCCGTGAGACATCTGGTGCGCGCTCCTCGGTGTTTACCAGCAGAACACGGGCAGTCTCCACGCGCCAAAGGCGCAAGGTGACGGGTGCGCGTTCACGCTAGCATGCAGCCGTTATCCCGCCGTTTGTGGCTGCGGAGAGTCGCCGGTGCAGCCTTTCGCGGTGCGTGCCAGGCTACGACCACAGCGAAGCAGGCTGACCGTCGCTTGACATCGCCGCTGTGAAGCGCACATTCGGCCCAAGGGCTCGCGCTGCCAGACCCGGCGTGCGGCTCTCCGCAGCACAACATCGGGCGCCGGAGGATTGCATGGCCACGCTGCTCCTCAATGGGAAGACCGTCACCGTAGACGCTTCGCCGGACACTCCGCTGCTCTGGGTGTTGCGCGACCACCTGAAACTGACAGGCACAAAGTTCGGCTGCGGCGCAGCGCTCTGCGGCGCGTGCACCGTGCACGTCGACGGCGTGGCGACACGATCCTGTGTCACGCCGCTCGCGGCATTGACCGGCAAGCGCGTTACCTCGATTGAAGGACTGCAAGGGCGCGTGGGCGACGCGGTGCAGGCCGCGTGGGACAAGCATCAGGTGCCGCAGTGCGGCTACTGCCAGTCGGGACAGGTGATGACCGCCGCCGCGCTCCTCGCCAAGAACGCCTCGCCCTCCGATTCGCAGATCGTCGAGTCGATGCAAGGCAACCTGTGCCGCTGTGGAACGTACGGCCGAATTCGAGCCGCGGTTCGCGATGCCGCGGTGAGCCTGGAGGGCAAAGCATGACTGCCACGCCTGTGACCCGTCGTGATTTTCTCAAGGTGTCCGCAGTGGCCGGCGGGGGCCTGCTCCTCGGGTTCCGTCTCGGCGAGGCCGCCCAGGAGTCAACGACGTTCAAGCCGAACGCCTGGGTGAGCATCGCACCGGACGGCAGCGTCACCCTGACCTGTCACCGAAACGAGATGGGACAGGACGTGCACACCTCGCTCAGCATGCTGCTCGCCGAGGAGTTGGGCGTCGATCCTCGCCGAGTACGGATCGTTCAGGCACCGACGGACGCGGTGTACATCAATACGATGCTTGGCGCCCAGATCACCGGCGGGAGCACCAGCATCCGCGAGGCGTGGATGCCGCTGCGTCAAGCGGGTGCGACCGCGCGCGTGATGCTCGTGAGCGCGGCTGCCGCGCAATGGAACGTGCCGGCGGCTGACTGTCGCGCGGAGAATGGTATCGTGCTGCACGGGCAGCGGCGCGCGACGTACGGTTCGCTCGCCGACGCGGCGTCACGACTACCCATCCCGAAAGACGTTCCACTCAAGGATGCCGCGCGCTTCAGCGTCATCGGGAAAAACATCGCGCGGCTGGACGGGCGCGACAAGGCGCGCGGACGCACGGTATTCGGCATGGACATCCAGCGGCCGGGCATGCTCTACGCCGCGCTGGTCCCATGCCCGGTCATGGGCGGCAAGGTGTTGTCGTACGATGCCGCCGGCGTCAGCACGCGCCGCGGAGTGAAGGCGGTGGTGAACATCGGCGAAGGTGTCGCCGTCGTCGCGGATCACTACTGGATCGCACGCTCCGCCGCCGACGCGGTGCAGATCACATGGGACGAGGGACCGACAGCAACGCTCGATACCGCCGCGGTGTTCGCCGCGCTGGATCGCGCCCGGAACCGGCCCGGTTTCGTCGTGAAGCAGGCTGGCGATGTCAGCGGCCTGCTCGCGACGGGCGCGCTCGAGGCTGCATACACCAGCCAGATGCTTGCCCACGCCACGTTGGAGCCGCAGAACTGCACGGCGCGCGTGAGCGGTGACGGCGTGGACGTGTGGGCGAGCGTGCAATTCCCGCAAGGAGCGCAAGGCGCTGCGGCGCAGGCGGCCGGCGTGCCGCCGCAGCAGGTACGCATCCACCCGCAATTCATCGGCGGTGGGTTCGGGCGGCGGTTGGAGAACGACTTCGTGGCCCAGGCGGTTTCGATCGCCAAGGCCGTTCCCGGGATTCCAGTGCAGCTCATCTGGACGCGCCCGCAAGACATGCGACACGACTTTTACCGGCCGCCCAGTCTCCACGTGATGCGCGGCGCGGTGGACAATGGACGAATCGTGGCGTTGAGCGCGAAGCTCATCTCGCCTTCCATCACGGCACGCGCGTTCCCCCCGTTCGTGCAGAATGGAAACGATCCGTTCATGACCGAGGGGCTCGTGAACTTCACATACGACATCCCCAACGTCGAGCTGCGCACGGTGATCGAGGAGGTAGGAATCCGCGTCGGCTTCTGGCGCTCGGTGAGCCACGCGCTCAACGCCTTTGCGATCGAGAGTTTCGTGGACGAGCTGGCGCATGCGGCCCGACAGGACCCGGTTGCCTTCCGCCTGTCGATGCTCGAGAAGCTGCCGCGACAGCGCGCGGTGCTGGAGTGCGCAGCGCGCGCCGCCGGCTACACTGCGGCGACGGGCCGCGGTCGCGCGTTTGGCGTCGCGTCGATGGAGTGCTACGAGACGCACATCGCGGTGGTCTGCGAGGTGTCGGGATCTGCCGACCGGGTGACGCTGGAGCGCATCAGCGTCTGCGCTGATTGCGGTGTCGCCGTCCATCCGGATCAGGCGATCGCACAGCTGCAGGGCGGGGTCGTGACTGGCCTCATCCAGGCGTTGCGCAGCAAGATCACGGTGACGAAAGGCCGCGTGGACCAGAGCAACTTCCACGACTTCTCTCTGCCGAGGATGAATGAGGTGCCGCCGATTCTCGTGGAGCTGGTCCAATCCGCTGGCAAACCCGGCGGCATGGGCGAAGTCGGTACGCCACTTGTGGCACCAGCTGTGGCGAACGCCGTGTTTGCACTCACCGGCAAGCGCATTCGTAGCACGCCCCTCGAGGATGGAGGTGTGCGCTTCGTCTGATGGTGAGGGCTCCGGCTGGCTGGCGCATCATGGCATGCGCTCGAGGTAGAGCATGCAGAGCGCCGCGAGCGCGCCGATGCGGCGCTTCACGATCTCGCGGAGCGAACGCTGCGCGCTGCTCGCCCGCAGACGATGATCTACCCCGAGCGCTCGCAGGACCGCTCGAGCCAGCACGCTGCCGAGCAGCAGTCCCAGCGCTCCTCCGACGACGGCGGCGAGCGGCCGCGAGTCGGGCACGAAGGGCAGGAGACAGAGGGCCGCGAACATTCCAGTCATTCGATTCATGGTTCGCTTGGGGCGAGGGTCGTTGTCGCATCTCGAGGGCGCCACGCGAGTTGCCGACCGCAGCGGCCGCTCGTACGTTGGGCCACCATGACCGCCGGGCGTTACGCGGTCGTGTCGCCGCCGTTACCCACCGCCCAAACCAGTTGCATGTTTCGCCTGAGCGTGCTCGGCCAGCTCGACCTGCGCGACGCTACGGGGGCCGACGTGCGTCCGGTGCTCGCGCAGCCCAAGCGAATGGCGCTGCTTGTCTACCTGGCCGCGTCGAGGCCCCAGCGGTTCCACCGGCGCGACGCGCTGCTCCCGCTGTTCTGGCCGGAGCTCGCCGAAAGCCCCGCGCGCAACGCGCTGCGCCAGTCGCTGCATCAGCTCCGCCTCTCGCTCGGTCCCGACATCGTCGTGTCGCGTGGCGCCGACTCCCTCAGCGTCGACCCGGTACGGCTATCGTGCGACGTCGTCGACTTCGAGAACGCGCTCGACCGCGGGCAGCTCACCGATGCGCTGGCGCTCTATGGCGGAGACCTGCTGCCGGGCATGTCCATCGCCGGCGCTGCGGCCTTCGACGAATGGATCGACGAGACGCGCATGCGGCTGCGGCACCGCGCAGCGCGCGCGGCGTGGGCGCAAGCCGAGCAACAAGAGCGGGCCGGAATGCTCGACGCGGCTGCGGTGAGCGCTCGCCTTGCCACTACGCTGACCCTGGACGACGAGCCGGCGCTGCGACAGCTCGTGGCGCTGCTCGATCGCATCGGCGATCATGCGGGAGCGATCCGCGCCTACGAGGAGTACGCGGCACGATTGCGGCGAGAACTCGATGTCGAGCCCGCGCAGGAGACGCGCCGTCTGATCGAGACCGTACGCTCGCGGAGACGTGAACAAGCACAGGGCAGCGCGCGCCCGGTTGACGATTCGACCGCCGTGCGATCGCCACATGCGCCCGCGCACCGGTCTCCACGCACGGGTAGCGAACGCACGCAGGTCATCGTGTCAGCGTTCGAGAATCTCAGCGGTGATCCTGCTCTGGAATTCGTGGGCCGTCTCGCCGCGACCGCCGTCGCGCAGGGACTGGCCGAGACGCGGCTGGTACACGTCGTCACGGGCGATGCGGCGGAGGGCGGCGCTCGTGCGCGCGCGGGAGCGAATGGAGACGACGCGCTCATCGTCGACGGATCGTTTCTGCTGATCGACGACGCCTTCAGCCTTCGCGTATCGCTGCGCGACGCCGACGGGCGCAGCGTCGGTACCATCGCGGCCGTCCACGCTCGGCGCGAGCGGCCGTGGGAGGGCGCGCACGAGCTGAGCCAGCGGGTGAGCGGAGCGGTCGCGGGGCATCTCGATCCCAACGTCGCGTCGTGGGCTGATGCGGTTTCGGAGCCGCCGAGTTTTGAAGCGCACCGCGGCCATCTGCTCGGCATGGAACTGCACTTGCGCGGCGATTATCGCGCCGCGATATCGCAGTTCCTGCGCGCAGCAAACCCGGAGCAGGGATTCACCGTGCCGATGCTCTGGGCCATCCAGGCAAGCTGCAATCTTGAGGAGTACGAGCAGGCGGCGGCGATTCACGGGGAGCTCGCCGCGCACCGCTCACGACTCGCGCCGGCGGAGCAGCTTGGATGCGACTACTTCGACGCCTGGCTGATGGGCGACCGCGGCTCCGCCCACCGCATCCTCCGGCGGATCGCCGAGCTGCTTCCGGACTCCGAGGTCCTCGCGCAACTCGGTCGCGATGCGCTCTTCCTCAATCATCCGCGCTTCGCCGTTGAGACGCTGGAGCGCGTCGATCCGGAACGCGGATGGATGCCCTCGTGGGCGGCGTACTGGCGCCGGCTTACCGAGGCCTACCACATCCTGGGCGAGCACGCGCGGGAGAGCGTGGCCGCCCGGCGCGGCCGGGTGCAGCATCCCGAAGCTGTCGGCACCCTGCTGTACGAGGCGCGCGCCCACGCCGCGCTTGGCGACATGGAAGCTGTGCACCGGGCGGTAGACGAAGCGGAAGCGATGGGCTCGGACCGGTTCACCACCGCCGGCGAGGTGCTGCACGCCGCGGCGCAAGAGTGCCGGGCACACGGTCACCGTTGCGAGGGCAACGCCCTGCTCACTCGCGCGATCGACTGGCAGCTCTACCGCTGCGGCGGCGAATTGTCGAACCACGCCGATCGGCTGACGCTGGCGAGGATGTACCATGAAGCCGAGCGGTGGTCCGACGCGGGGGCGATCCTGAAAGAACTGCGGCGGGAGCGGCCCGACGACGTCGACGTGTTCGGATGTATCGGTACCTTGGCCGCGCGGCAGGGAGATGTCGCGTCGGCGCGAACGGCGCTCGCTGCGCTCAAGGCGAAGACCGGGCGCTTCCACTTTGGCCGGCATCTGCTGTGGGCCGCGCGGATCGCCGCGGTGCTCGGCGATGCCAACGATGCGATCACGCATCTGCGCGGTGCGTTCGCGCGGGGTCTCGCGTATGGCGTGGAGCTGCACACCGATGTCGATCTCGCGGCGCTCGCGGGCGACGGGCGGTACGAGCAGCTCCTGCGACCCAAGGGGTGAGAGCAAGTTCCTTGCGGGTGCCGAGCAGGGCGCCGCGGTGACCGTCCGCTACGCGCGCGATCGTCGACGTCCCCATTCCAAGCGTGCGTAGTCACCACCGGCGGTGATCGCTCCTTGTGCATACCAATGCCGAGATCGATGATAGAGCGAGCAGCACCGGGGACGACAGCGGCGAGCGATGGCGTGGGTTGATCTCCGTGTGCGACAGATCCGTCGTCACAGGTGGCTCTGGGAACTCCGTCTCAAACGCGTGAGGAACTCATCCGCGCCAGGATCGGAGGCCAGCCCAGTCCATAACGGCTACACCGCAGCAATTGAGTCACGGTCACAGCGAAGGCGTTCATCGTACTCATGTCCGATCCCTTCACCGACCTTCGGGTCACGCTAGGCGAACGTTACACCATCCAGCATGAGCTGGGTCGTGGCTCGATGGCCACGGTGTTCTTGGCCCGCGACGTGAAGCATGATCGCCAGGTCGCCCTGAAAGTCTTGCAGCCGGAACTGCTTCATGCGCCCGGCCCGGAGCGTTTCCTCCTTGAGATCACCCTCACCGCCCGGCTGGATCATCCCCACATACTGCCCCTGCTCGACTCCGGCGAAGCGGACGGGTTGCTCTATTACGTCATGCCCTACGTCGAGGGCGAATCGCTCCGCGATCGGTTGAATCGGGACAAGCAACTCCCGCTGGAGGAGGCCCTCCAGATCACGCAGGAAGTGGCCGATGCGCTTGACTACGCGCACAGTCATGGCGTCGTGCATCGGGACATCAAACCCGAGAACATCCTGCTCGCGGGTGGGCACGCACGGGTGATGGATTTCGGGATTGCGCGGGCAGTCACCGTGGCGAGGGGGGGAAGACTCACGGAGACGGGGCTCGCTGTGGGGACGCCGGCGTACATGAGTCCCGAGCAGGCGGCGGGAGAACGGGAGCTTGACGGTCGGTCCGACCTCTACTCGCTGGGCTGCGTACTCTATGAGGCGTTGGCGGGCGAGCCGCCGCATCTGGGGGCGAGTGCGCAGGCGATCCTTGCCAAACGACTCAGCGAACCCGCTCCGCGTCTGTCAGTGTTGCGAGAGTCGGTGCCAGACGCTGTCGAGTCGGCGATCGGCCGCGCTCTGGCTCGAGCGCCAGCCGATCGATTCTCCACGGCGGCGCAGTTTGTCCAGGCACTGCGATGCGGGGATCAAATCACCACGCGGCGCCACTCCGGAACGCCAGCGCGACGGCGCATCCGCATCGGCGTGGCAATTGTGGTCGCTGCTGCGGGCGTTGGAGCCGGCATCCTAGTCGTGAAAGTGACTGGCGGAAGAGAGGAGAGCATCAGGTCGCTCGTTGTACTGCCACTCGACAACTTGGCGGGCGACGCCGAGCAGGAGTACTTCGTCGAAGGCATGCACGACGCGTTGACCGGTGCGCTGGCACAGATCTCGGCACTCCGAGTGATCCCCAGAAAGTCCGCGATGCGATACAAGGGAAGCGGCAAGTCCGTGCCAGAAATCGCGAGAGAATTGGGCGTAGACGCGGTCATCGAAGGGTCAGTGTTCCGGGCGGGAGAGACCGTGCGCATTCAGGTGCAGCTCGTTCGGGCGCGACCCGAGCGGCATCTCTGGGCGAAGTCTTATGAAGGAGACTTGGGGGACGCGCTGCGCCTGATCGCTCAAGTGTCACAGAGCATTGCGACCGAGGTACAGGCCCAGCTCACGCCGGGAGAGGTGAAGCGGTTCACGGATCGGTCGCCGGTGAACCCGGAGGCATACGATGCCTGGCTACGGGCGTCGTATCACGCCAGCCGACGTACCGGCTCCGATGCCAAGGCCTGCATTCGGCACGCTGGGCAGGCGATCCGCATCGATTCGAGTTACGCACCGGCGTACCAGATACTCGCCGAATGCTACAACACGATGACGTTCGTCAGCACGGCGTCTCCACACGAGACTTTCCCGCAGGCGAAGCGGGCGGCTCGAAAGGCGCTCGCGTTGGATCCTACGCTAGCTCCTGCACACTCATCGCTCGCATACGCGCTCGCGCATTACGATTGGGACTGGGATGCCGCGGAACGGGCTTACCGCCGCGCGCTCGAGCTGAATCCGGCCCTCGACGGTGCGCACGGCGATCTGGGTTGGCTGCTCGCATGGCTCGGGCGATTCGAGGAGGCACTCATCCACGTCCGAACGGCTGAACGTTTGAATCCGCTCTCGGTTCAGGCAGCGCTTCGCGTGGCGATGGTGCTGAACCTCGCGCGCCGGCATGATGAAGCGATTGCCGTGGCGCGTCGCGCCATGGATATGGATCCGGGCTTCATGTTCGCTTATGACCGGTTGTACTGGGGCTATCATGGCAAAGGGATGCACCGCGAAGCCGTCGGGTTCGCTGAGAGATCTGTCCAACTGGCGGGATCTCAGGACGTCACTCGGAGAGCGTTCCTCGCACACGCTTACGCACTCATCGGCCGAACCGCGGAAGCGCGGGCGATTCTCGATGAACTTCTCGTGTTGCGCCGGAAAGCCTACGTGCCAGGCTCCTCGATTGCCGCAGTTTACGTGGGGTTGGGTGAGTTGGACAATGCCCTCCATTGGCTGGAAGTCGCCTATCAGGGACGAGAGGCCAACCTGGTGTTGTTGAAGACTTTCTCGTTGTGGGACCCGCTGCGCGGGGATCCGCGATTCCAGGGTATCGTCCGCAGGATGGGTTTTCCTTGATGATCGCCGCCGCCGCAGTCAGCGGTGGAGCGCCACCGACTCGCGCAGCGCGAGCACCGCGCGCTCTTTCGCCTTCGCCTCGATGTCCACGGTGATCGCCAGGTCGAGCCACGCATCGGGGAGATCGTCGCGCACCACGTAGTCGGCGTGTGGACGCGGATCGGCGGCACTCCACCCATCACGAGGCGACGAGACGTGAAAGTGCGGCTCGCGGTCTCTCCAGGTCGCGGCCGCGCGGGCGCTTGCTTCCGAGATGTCGAGTGCGTCCGGATTACAGCGGTGGTGGTGGACGTCGTACACCATCGGCACGCCGAGTCGGTCGCAGAACGGCAGCAGAAGCGCCGGCGAGAAGCGACGGTCATCGTTCTCCAGCGCCAACCGCTGGCGCGCTGGTTCGGAGAGACGGTCGATACCTCGTTCGAGACGCTCGAACGCTGCCGCGCTTCCACCCGAGGCGCTGCCCGGGTGCAGCGTCAGCACGTCCGCTCCGATGAGCTGGGCGACATGCGCCTGTGCGCGCATCTCTCCGAGTGACGACTCCACGACCTCGGCCCGCTCGGAATTGAGCACCACGAACTGGTCGGGGTGAAAGGACAGGCGTACGTCGTGCTCGACGGCCAGCGCTCCCGCGGCGCGGAACGCGGCGGTGATGCTTCCGTCGCCGTCGAGGTCGGGGAGGGTGTAGCCACTCTTCGGATGCGTGGAGAGGGGCAGGATTGCACTATTGATCCGGAATGCGCCGATGCCGAGCGCGACGCAGTGCGTAATGGCTTCTCCCAGCGCGCGCGCATTGTCGCGCGCGATGTCGGCCAGATACGCTCGCCCGTCCTCCGCCGGCAACGTCGCCACGTAACGATGCGTCGCCGTGCGGAATCGGATCGGAGCATCGAGGAACTGGCAGCAGAGCCCCCAGCGAATTCGCGGGGCCGCAATCTCGGGTCGCATGGGTGCGCCGGCACTTTGGAGCGACACGCGCCTCACGTCCCGTTCAACCGCGCGTACAGCCGCGTGAAGCTCGCGAGCTGCGCGCGCATGTCGGCGGTGGGCGGCCCCACCTGCGGCTCGAGCAGCTGATGGAGCGCGCCCACGCGCATCTGCAGCTCGGCGATCGTATCGGCGCGCGCACGCGACGCCGGGCCAAGGGCGCGCGTGCGCTGCTCGAGCGCCGATGTCGCCACGTAGAGCGCGGCGATCGAATCGAGCGCCGCGTGCCACGACTCCCGCGCTGCGGGCGAGGCATCCTGCCGGGGGTCAGCGCGCACGTCGAAGGTGCGACGCGCGAGCGTGTCGCCCGCGACGTTCACCGTGAGCGTGTAGCGTCCGGGCCGCACGAACGCCCTGTTCACGGGACGGCGTCGCTCTTCGTCTTCGCCCGCGCCAGCCGGCGCTTCGAGTGGCGCGAGGATGGCCGGCATTGCCGCGCCGCGAAGATTCCAGGTCACCGCCGTCGTCCCGCGCCGCGCGGCGACGACCTGTCGCCATACCTCGGCGCCGCCCGATCGCCGCACCACCAGCGTGGCGGACGCCCCGGAGTCGCGCGCGAGCAGAGTGAAGGTGATTCCGTTCGCCGGATTCGCGCCGCGAAAGTGCACGTCGCCACTGTGACTGATTCGCGCGGCGAGCCGCTGCTGATGCACGACCGCCGGGAGGGGCGCGAGCCGCATCGGCGCGGACGAGGTGTCTGTGAGCATGGCCCGAAGCGGCCGCAGATCGTCGAGGATCCAGATGCCGCGTCCGTGGGTGCCGAGCACCAGTGCGTCGTCGCGCGGCTGGATCACCAGGTCGTTCACCGGCACCGTAGGAAGGTTGGCGCGCAGCGAACGCCAGCTCCGCGCGCCGTCGCCGGACGCGAACAGGCCGAACTCCGTGCCGAGATAGAGCAGCCTCGGCGCGATCATGTCCTCGCGAATCACATGCGGCACCACCGACGCTGGCAGATCAGCGGCGATGGAGCTCCACGTCTGGCCGTAGTCGGTGGAGCGATAGAGCCAGTTGCGGAAGTCACCGTTCTGGTGACCGTCGAAGAGCGCGTACACCGTACCGGGAGCGTGGCGTGACGCCTCGAGGTGCCGCACCCAGGTGCCCTTGAGCAGCCCCGGCACGCGATCCGCGATGCTCCGCCACGTGGTCCCCGCGTCGCGCGAAACGTGCAGCTGTCCGTCGTCGGTGCCCACATACAGCGTACGGCGGTCGCGCGGCGACTCGGCGAAGGCACTCGTGGTGGGATAGAACGACACGCCGTCGTCAAGCGAAAGTACGGATGAATCGGGCCGCTGGCCCATGATGGCGAGCGAGCGCCGCGCCACGCCGGTGGTGAAGTCGCCGAGCTGTGTCCAGCTCTCGCCGCGGTCCCGCGAGCGGTAGAGGCTGCGCATGCCGGCGTAGAGCGTGCGCGGATCGTGCGACGACACAGTGAGCGGCGAGTTCCAGTTGGCTGCTTCCTGAAAGCGACCGACGCGCGGGGCGGGCGGGCCCCAGTTTCCGCGCTTGTAGACGTCGCCGTCGGGCCACATGGGGCGGATCGTGCGCCGCTCCATGGTGCGCAGGTCCACGCGCGTGAGCCCCATGTATTGCGAGCTCACGTACAGTGTGCGGTTGTTCGTCGTGTCGAACACCGAGTGGAAGCCGTCGCCGCCGCCCACCTGGAACCAGTCCTCGTTGAGGATGCCATCAGTCCAGCTCGTGGCACTCGGTCCGCACCAGGTGTTGTTGTCCTGCAGACCGCCGCACACGCGAAAGGGAACGGAGTTGTCCACGCCGACGTGGTAGAACTGCGAGACCGGCAGGTTGCGCTGGTAGAGCCAGTGGACGCCGCGATCGTGCGAGATGCCGAGGCCTCCGTCGTCGCCCTTCACCACGTGGCGCGAGTCTTTTGGGTTCACCCAGATGATGCGATCGTCGCCGTGGAGCGTCTGCCGCGGTTCGCGCCATGTATGCCCGCTGTCGTCGGAGACGGAGTACTGCACCTGGTAGATCCGGCGTTCGTCGTTCGGATCCACGAGCAGCTTGCTCGAGTAGGCGGGGCGTGGGTTGTAGTCGCCCAGCCTGCGCCAGCTTGCGCCCCGGTCGTCGGAGCGATAAATGCCGCCGAGCCGCTGCTCGTACGAGATGCTCGACGTGTAGCGTTGCCCCTGCTCGACCGAGACGTAGACCACGCTCGGGTTCCGGCGGTAGATCGAGATGCCGATGCGGCCGAGGATGCCGGATGGCAAACCCGCGGAGAGCCTGGTCCATGTGGTGCCGCCGTCGGTGGACTTGTGCAGCGCTGAGCCGGGACCGCCACCCACGAACCCGTACGCCTGGCGGCGCCGCTGGTATGTGGCCGCGTAGAGGGTGTTCGGCTCGGCGGGGTCCATCGCCACCTCAGTCACGCCTGTGTCCTCGTCGCCGGCGAGCACGAGCTGCCAGCTGCGCCCGCCATCGAGCGTGCGATAGAGTCCGCGCTCCTTCGACGGCGCCCAAAGCTTGCCCGGCACGGCCACGAACACGATGTCAGGATTCACCGGATGCGTGACGATACGCGCGATGTGGCCGCTTTCGGAGAGGCCCATGTTGGTCCACGACGTGCCGCCGTCGATGGATTTGTAGATCCCGTCGCCCCAGCCCGAACTCTGGCGGTTTGTCGCCTCGCCGGTTCCCACCCAGACCAGCTTGGGATCGGGCTGGAACAGGCCGAGCGCCCCCACGGAGTGCACGCGCTCGTTCTCGAACACCGGCGTCATGGTGATCGCGTTGTCGGTCGTCTTCCACACGCCGCCGGTGGCCGACGCCACGTACATCAGCGTGGGATCGGCCTCCGAAATCGCGAGATCGGTAATGCGGCCGGACATCGTGGCCGGTCCGATGGAGCGGAAGCGAAGGCCGGCGAGCGTCGCGTCAGTGGAGCGCGGTGCCTGCGCGGATGCAGTAGCGAGCGCGAGCAGCAGCGGGACGAGCGGGGCGAGGGCGCGCATGGATAGGCGTTAGAGATTGGCGACGAGATCGCGGAGACACTTCGGGGTATGCGTGCGCGCCGGGCGAACGTCAAGTCGTTGGGGGATGCAGAGAACATGATGTGCGTCGCACCTCGCGCTCGACGCAGGATCCGTGCAGTTTGGACGTTGCGCTGAAACGCGCGCTCCGCTGACCACCACGCTACCTCGGAGGCTCCATGACGCGCGTCACTGGCATCGGCGGCATCTTCTTCAACGCCAACGACGCTCCGACGCTGCAGGCCTGGTACAAACGACACCTCGGAATCGCTGTTCAGGAATGGGGTGGCGCGGCGTTCGACTGGACCGACGGTGAAGGCAAGCCGGTTGGCGGAAGGAGTGCGTTTGGCTGGGTCATCGATCCGGAAGGAAACAAGGGAGAACTTTGGCAACCGCCCGCCGGCCATTGAACGTGAGTTCGACTGAGAGCACGTGTCGACTACGCGCTCGGCTGGCTCATTTCGACAGAGTAGTAACACGGTGAACCCAGCGAAGAACACGATTTGCATCTGGTACGATCGCGACGCCGAGGAGGCGGCGCGGTTTTATGCGAGGACCTTTCCCGACTCGTCCGTCGGCGCGGTGCATCGCGCACCGGGAGACTTTCCATCGGGGAAGGAGGGGGACGTGCTGACGGTCGAGTTCAGCGTGATGGGCGTCGCGTGCCTCGGACTCAACGGTGGACCTGCGTTCAAGCACACCGAAGCGTTCTCGTTTCAGGTCGCAACCGCTGATCAAGCCGAGACGGATCGCTACTGGCAGGCGATCGTCGGCAACGGAGGCCAGGAGAGCGATTGCGGCTGGTGCAAGGATAAATGGGGATTGGCCTGGCAGATTTCGCCGATCGCCCTGGGGAACGCGATCACCGATCCCGATCCCGCTGCCGCCAAGCGCGCATTCGATGCGATGATGCAGATGAAGAAGATCGACATCGCGGCCATCGAGGCGGCGCGCCGCGGGTGAGGTTGCGTCCTCCTCACGTTCATCTCCGAATCACGCGGGCATGACGGACACCACCGAGCCCTCACAGTCCCAACCTCGCCTGGTCCGCCGCTTCGGCCTCCTGCCCGCGACGGCGCTGAACATGACCAACATGATGGGCGCGGGACCGTTCATCACGATCCCGCTGCTCATGTCGGCGCTGGGCGGACCGCAAGCCATGCTGGGCTGGCTCGTGGCGCTCGTGATCGTGATCTGCGACGGGATGGTCTGGAGCGAGCTGGGCGCCGCGATGCCTGGGTCGGGAGGTTCGTTCCACTACCTGCGCGAGGCGTTCGGGCGCACGAGGTTCGGGCCGCTCATGGCGTTCCTGTTCGTCTGGCAGTTCATCCTCAGCGGGCCGCTGGAGATCGCCTCCGGGTACATCGGGTTCGCCGCCTACGCCGGCTACATCTGGAAAGGACTGACGCGCGCCGAATCGATCGCGCTCATTGTGGGGATCGGCGCAGTCAATGTCGCACTACTCTACCGGCGCATCGGTTCCATCGTCACCGTGACCGTGTCGCTCTGGATTGGCACACTCATCACCGTGCTCGCGGTGATCGTCACGGGTGCCATGCACTTCGATCCGCGCATCGCGTTCGACTTCCCGCCCGGCGCCTTCAACTTCTCGCTTGGCTTCTTTCTGGGACTCGGTGCGGCGGCGCGCATCGGCATCTACGACTACCTGGGCTACTACGACATCTGCTACATCGGTGACGAGGTGCGGAACCCGGGGCGCGTCATCCCCCGGTCGATATTGATCAGTACCGTCGCCGTAGCCTTCATCTACCTGGGCATCAACCTCTCGATCATCGGAGTGATCCCGTGGCGGGAGTTCGTACCGGCGTCCGCGCACCCGGAGTCGAACTTCATCGTCTCGATCTTCATGCAGAAGATCTATGGCGAACGCGTGGCGACGATCTTCACGCTGCTGGTGCTCTGGACGGCATTCGGGTCGGTGTTCGCGCTCCTGCTGGGATACTCGCGCGTTCCCTTCGCCGCGGCGGAGAGCGGATACTTCTTTCGCGTCTTCGGACGACTGCACCCGACGAAGGACTTCCCGTACGTCTCGCTGCTGGCGTTGGGAGCGATCTCGATCGTGGCGGGCTTCTTCTCGCTCGGCACCGTCATCGACGCGCTGATCGTCACCCGTATCCTCGTGCAGTTCATGGGGCAGGTCTTCGCCCTGATGCTGCTGCGCCGGCAGGCGCCACACATGCCACGACCGTATCGCATGTGGCTGTATCCGCTTCCAGCGCTGGTGGCGCTGCTGGGGTGGATCTTCGTGTTCGTCACCACGCAGTTCCAGGTGATTCTGTTCGGCGTGGGCGTCCTCGCCCTGGGCTGCCTGGCGTTCCTGGTGTGGTCCAGTCGCGGTGGCAGTGGCCCCCGAAAGGATGGAATGGCGGTGGGCTACTGAGGGACCTTCTGAGAGAGTGAATGATGTCTGTGAGTAGTGCTCCCGAAGTATGGATGCGCGGCCCGTTGCCAGCGTACGCTCCTGCACTCATGCCGATTGCGCACGCACTGCTGCAGGCACGAGAAGATGTGGAGCGGGTCGCGACGGATGTCACCGCCGAAGAGCTGTGGCAGCGCCCCGGGAATGCGGCGAGCGCCGGCTACCATCTGCAGCATCTCGCGGGAAGCCTGGACCGCTTGCTCACCTATGCGCGCGGCGAGTCGCTCGGCAAAGCACAGTTAGCGGCGCTCGCGCAGGAGGGCGTGGCGTGCGTGCCGGGTCCCGTGCTCCTCTCCACTGTGCTGGCGCGAATTGATCGGGCGCTGGACCAGGTTCGCCTCACCGCCGTCGAGCAGTTGAGCGAGGCGCGGGAGGTTGGACGGGCGAGATTGCCCAGCACGGTGCTGGGGCTGCTCTATCATGCGGCAGAACACACCGCTCGGCATGTCGGCCAACTGACCACGACGTTGAAGGTGGTGCGCGGGCTCGCCTCGGCTGGACGCGAGCCCAACTCCACGTCAGGTTGAGGCCATGAGAAGATTTTCGCTCACGGCCGTCGCACCAGTGGCCAGCGCGTGGCGGATGCAGTCGCGGCCTGCGTGACGACACTTCTCAGGAGCAAGCGAATGACGAATCGTCGGCTATCTCAGGTCGCTCTCGTGTGCACACTGGCGGCGTTGGTCGGCAGCTCCGCTGAAGCACAGATCGAGCGCTCGGTGCGTGCAGGCGACCGAGTGCGCGTGCAGGCGCTGGACGGGCCAGTCCTCATCGGCGACGTCGAGGAGGTCACTCGAGACACCCTGCTGCTTGTTGACGAAGATTACGGCACGCGGCGCCTCGTACCAGTGTGGACGATAGTTCGGTTGGAGGTGTCAGCCGGGCAGAGCACGCCTGAGTCCAACATGCTGCGCGGGGCAGCGGCGGGCCTTGCAGTCGGTGCACTCGTGGGCGGCGCCTTGGGCGCGGCGACGTGTGCCGGCGATAGCGACGGGTTCGGCGGGAGCTGTAACGTGGGTGGTAAGCGGGCGCAATTCATCCTGGGTGGTGCGCTCATTCTTGGCGTTCCGGCGGCGGCCCTCGGCGCCGTCATTGGCGCGGCCTCGCCGCTCGAGCAGTGGCGCCGAGTGTGGCCGGAGGTGCGCGCGGGGTTGTCCGTGATCGGTCGGCGACGCATCGGATTCACGATAGCCGCGAATGTCGGTCCCATACCCGGACGTTGATCGAGCGCCCGGGTGCTGAATTCAGCTCGTCACGTCAGTTCGCGGGTCGCAAGCTGCAGCGCCGCCGCCCTCACCGCGCGGTCCACGTCGGCCGTCGTCGTGCGCCAGCCGGAGACCGAGACGCGCATGCAGCGCATCCCGCGCCACGTGGTGCCGGTGAAGAATGCCTCACCACTCGCGTTGATCGCAGCGATGACTGCATCCGTTCTGCGGTCGTGGTCCACTTCAGTCGCACTCGCGTTCATGTCGAGGAACCGCACGAGCCCCTGGTTGATGATGGGGACGCTCATCACGCGCGCGCCGGGCAGCGCCCCGATGCGCGTCACGATATCATGCGCCTGCCGGCAGTTGCGCGCGATGAGGTCTGCGAGGCCGCCGCGTCCGAGCTCTCGCAAGGCTGCCCACGTGGCGAAGCCTCGAGCGCGCCGCGAGTGCTCGGGAGTCCAGTCGAGCTGGTCGCGCACCTCGGTGGCATGCACGAGGTAGCTCGCGCGATGCTCCATCGCGGCACGATGGTGCTGCTGGTGTGCGACGAACGCGTAGCCGCAGTCGTACGGAACGTTGAGCCACTTGTGCCCGTCGGTCGCCCAGGAGTCCGCGCGCTCTGCGCCCGCGAGGAGGTGCCGCATCTCGGGCACGGCGTTGCACCAGAGTCCCATCGCACCATCCACGTGCACCCACGCATTGGCTTGATGAGCCAGCGCAATCAGCTCCGGGAACGGATCGAACGCGCCGCAGTTGACGTCGCCCGCCTGGAGAACCACGATCGTCGGCCGCTCCGCCTCGCGAGCCAGCGCTTCACGCAGGACGTCAGGGGCGAGATGCAGCTCCGCATCGCTCGGCAACACCATGATGTTCGCGGTGCCGATGCCGAGGAGCTTCGCGGCGCGTGTCGTCGTGCCGTGGACCTCGCTCGACGTGATGATGCGAATGCGTGGCGAGCCGCCCAGTCCGTCCCGGTTGACGTCCCAGCCCGCACGCGACAGCACCGCGTGCCGGGCCGCCGCGAGGCAGGTGACGTGCGCCATCTGGCATCCCGTCACCAGTGCGTAGGACGCGGACGCGGGCAGCCCGAGCACATCCTTGAGCCATTCGCCGCAGACCTCCTCCACGACTGCGGCGGCTGGACTGCACGCGTAGAGTCCCGCGTTCTGGTCCCAGGTGGCAGTAAGCCAATCCGCAGCGAGCGCAGAGGGAAGGCCTCCGCCAATCACCCAGCCGTAGAATCGCCCTCCCGCATTGCCGATCAGTCCATTGGCGACGCCAGCGGCGAGGTCATCGATGATCGTGACCGGGTCGGTGCCCTCCGCAGGCAAGGCATGCGCGAATCGGCGACGCAGCTCGGCCAGCGAGACGGTCGCATTGACGGGCGCGTCATCGAGCGAATCGAGATAAGCGAAAGCGTGCTCTTTCGCGCACTCCATCGCGGCGTGCTCGCGGCTGTCGATCTTCAAGGATGTTCTCCCATGATGTTCGCCTTCCGGCAGATCGGCGACCCAGGAGCCACCCAGATGACCGCCAGCCGAACCGCCAGCCAGCCTGCGCGCGTGATCCGCTCGTCCGTCCATCACCGGCAGCAACTGCTGCCGGTGATGATCAGGCTCGTTCAGCGCTGACTGAGCGAGGGCTGTAGTTCCCGGGCAAGCTTCAGGTGTGCTTCCACCGCCGGACGCGTCTGCTCCAGAAGGGTCTTGAGTTCGCCGTTCTGCACGCTCGGGAGCAGTACCTTGTCGATCGCACCGAGCAGATTCTCGTGGTAGGTGACCTCGTTCGCCATGTAGGCGCGGTCGAATTCCGCGCCGCTCTTGCCCCGAAGTGTCTGTCGCGCCTGCTGCCCGCTCTCGGTTTGCTGCCGACTCACGGCGCTCTCCTCGGGCTTGACGCCGAGCTTCGTGACCAGTGCGACGGCCGCCTTGTTCACCCCGCCGTGGTCGGTGATCATGCGGTTGGCGAACTCTTTCACCTTCGCGTTCGCGGACTTCGACGCGGCGAGGCGGCCCCCTTCGATATCCGCGTCATTCGCCGCAACGACGATGGCGGCAATCTGCGGATCGGTCACCGCCGGTGCCGCAACAGAGCCAGCATCCGTGGTGGCCATCGCGCTCGGCGCCGGCGCCATCGCGGCGGTGTCGGCCGTCTCTACCTTCTTGTCGGTCGCGGTGCAGGCGACAACCACAACGCCAGTCATGAGCGACAGCAGAATCTTCTTCATCGTTGATCTCCTCTTGTGATCTATCCAGTGGGTGGGACTCGGACCGTAGCAGTGTTCAGTCCGCGGGCTGATGAACTTTCGTTCAGCGAACGATGAGTGTTCCCTTCATCATGGGGTGGAAGGTGCACTCGTAGCTGAACGTTCCCTTCCGCTCCGCAACGTAGCGCCACGACCCCCTGGCATCCACGCTTCCAGAATCGAAGCGCTTGGCGCCTGCAGTCGCCGTGTGAGGAACGAGGTCGTCGTTGATCCACGTGACCGTATCACCGAACTGTACCGTGAGGGACGCGGGCTGATACTGGAACGCCCGCATTTCAACACTGTGTGCGCTGGCGCCAGTCCTCGTGCAACTCGTGCCGAGAAGTAGTGTTGCAGCGAATATCGAGCCGAAAGCGGATAGATGCGGCGTGACGCGGGTGTGGCACAGCATCGTTCGCTTCAAAAGTCTCCTCAGCTATAGGTCAGGCGTTTTCGTGACACAGGACTCGAAGCACTACTGCGACTCGGCGCACGTGCGTACTGGCGCGTCGGCCGGCTCCATCGCAATTTCGGCGCGATCAGGCGGTACGTCACGCGTCGCGGCGTGACATGCCAGCGCGTACATCAACGACGGAGAGATTCTCGTGGCCTCGAACGAATCGGACAGCGTACCAACCTCCGCCGCCACGCATACTTCGGACCCTTCTCGGCGTGACTTCCTCCACACCGCTGCAGCCAGCGCCGCAGTCTTCGCCTTCGGCCACGGCGCGGCCTCACCGTTCGTATCGAAGGACGACCGCGCCGCCGTCCTCGCGCAGGTCGCGACCCAGCACGACGCCACACTCGCGATGCTGCGCGAGTGGATCGCGCTTCCCTCGATTGCCGCCGAAAACCTGAACTACCCGCAGGGCCCCGAGCACATGGCGAAGCTGGCGCGCGACGCCGGATTCCAGCATGTGGAGGTCGTGCCCACCGCCGGCAAGGGCGGAGTCTTCGCGACGCTCGACGCCGGCGCGGGCACGTGGCTCGCCATCTACATGATGTACGACGTCAAGCAATACGATCCATCCGAGTGGAGCTCGCCCCCGCTCGAGTCACGCATCGTCGACAGGCCCGGCCTCGGCAGGGTGCTCGTCGGGCGCGGCGCCACGAATTCGAAGGGGCCGCAGGCGGCGTGCCTCGCCGCCATCAAGGCGTTCAAGGCCGCCAACGCGAAGCTGCCGGTGAATCTCGTACTCATCTGCGAAGGCGAGGAAGAAATCGGGTCGCCGAACTTTCGGCAGATCGCCTTCAAGCCCGAAGTGCGGGCGGCATTGAGCAAGTGCATCGGCATCATCATCCCGCTCGGCAACCAGGATCCTGACGGCTCGGTGCAGGTGAACCTCGGCGCCAAGGGGATCGTCGAGCTCGAGCTCGTGTCATCCGGCGAGAAGTGGGGACGCGGACCAAAGCTCGATGTGCACTCGAGCCTCGCGGCGCAGGTGGACAGCCCCGCATGGCATCTCGTGCAGGCACTGAACACGCTCGTGAAGGCCGATGGCCACACGCCGGCAGTGGCCGGCTTCTTCGACAAGGTGCGTCCGCTCACGAGCGCGCAGCGCCGGATTCTCGCGACATCGATTCCAAAGAAGAGCGAAGCGTCCGCCAAGAAGTCGCTCGGCGTCGAGCACTGGATCGCGAACGAATCGTGGCATGACTCGCTGCTGCGCCTCGTATCGCAGCCGACGATCAATATCGAGGGCCTCGTCGGGGGATACACCGGACCGGGTGGCAAGACGATCCTGCCGAATCGCGCTGTGGCGAAGATCGACATGCGTCTCGTACCTGACATGACCGCAGCGGGAACACTCGCTCTGCTCAAGACGCACCTCAACAAGCACGGCTTCGGCGACATCGAAGTGAACATGACCGGCGGTTACGACCCCACCGAGACTCCAGCGGACTCGAGGCTCGTGAAGGCGATGATCGCGACGTACAGCAAGTCGGGCATCGAGCCGCTGCTATGGCCACGCCTCGCCGGGTCGTGGCCGGGCGCGACGTTCACTGCGCCGCCGCTGAAGTTGCCCGCCGGACAATTCGGCCTCGGTCACGGCGGCGGAGCGCACGCCCCCAACGAGTATTGGGTCGTCGAGCCGGCGAACCCCAGGGTGGCGGGGATGGACGGCGCAGCGCGGTCGTTCGTCGAGTTCTTTTACGCGCTCGCATAGCCCGCAGGAAGCCCACCGCCTGTTGACGGCACTCGAAGCGTTCATGCTCATCAAGCTGTTTGGCCGGCTGGACTGTGCCTACGTGTTGTGCGCGCGGCTGCGTGCGTACGCGAAAGGTCGCGTCTTCTTCGCCGATGCGACGACTGGGCGCGCCGCGGGTTACCGCCCGTGCGGCTGGTGCATCCGCGCCCAGTAATCACTAAAGAATCCGCGAATCGATCGTCGGGGTGGCGGGCGCTGCTGTTCGCGTGCACCGCCATGAGGATCGCGATCTTGTGCACCTGTACGCCAGGATGGATCATCCCTCGGGACGCGCGATCGCCAAAGTGTGCCGATTGACGTTGTCCGCGCTCCTGCAGCGTAATGTTCGGCCCCTCGGGTTTGGAACGGGCGTCCGTTCACACGCGGGTCGCTCCAGCAACTGTCGCGAGGATCAACATGCGAGAACACGCCGGGACTTTTTCGGTCAGACTTGGGCTCCTGCTGCTGACGTCGTGCCGTTCGTCGGCGCCACCGCCGCTACCGAACGTGACGGGCGATAGGGCGTCGAGTACGCCGCTCGTCCTCGACGCCGCATCGGGCGAACGGCGCGTTCGTCGAACGACAGGCCTGTCGGCGGTGAGTCTGACCGCGCCATTCATCATCAAAGTCGATCGACGCAACGGAGGCGCTCCTGATTTCATGATGGGTACGGAGGACATTCCGTCCGGGCAGGGCATCCCCGCGCATCGGCACCGCAAGGCGGACGAGATCATCTTCATCCACCGGGGAAGTGGCGTGGTGGAGCTGGGCAACCAGACACGGAATGTGCGCGAAGGCGCAACGATCTACATCCCGAAGGATGTCCGCATCACGCTGCGAAATACGGGGACGGAGCCTCTGTCCATCGCGTTCGTGTTTTCGAAGCCTGGCTTCGAGGATTATCTGCGCGAGACATCGGTGCCGGAAGGACAACCGGTACCGCCGATGACGGATGCCGAGCGCGCAGCGATTCGCGCTCGGCACCAATCGCATACCGTCTATGAGCGACCATGAGGAGTGTCGCATCCGCGAACGATCTGCACGATCTGCAGCGCTTCGTCGACGCACAGTCGCCGATGCATGATCAGGCGCTCGCCGAGATCAGGTCGGGGCAGAAACGCTCCCACTGGATGTGGTATGTCTTCCCGCAGTACGCCGGTCTCGGGTCCAGCCCGATGTCCAGAAAATTCGCGATCGGCAGCATCGCCGAGGCGAAGGCTTATCTGCGGCACGCCGTCCTCGGTCCGCGCCTGGTGGAGTGTGTGGACGCGCTTCTTCTGATCGAGGGACGCACTGTGCACCAGATCGTCGGCGCCGACCATGTCAAGTTGCATTCGTGCGCGACGCTCTTCGCGTGCGTGTCACCGCCTGGATCCGCGTTCCACCGGCTTCTTGATCGATTCTTTGCCGGTAAACCCGACAGCGCCACACTATCGCTGATCGACGGTGGAACGCCCACCAATTCTCCAGCAGGAGGTAGTAGTGGACCGACGTGAGTTTCTCGCTGCGACTGGTGCAACCGCCGCTGCCGCAGTTGCGCCACTGCCACTGCTCGGCACACTTGGCCAGCCGGCACCCCGCCAGTATGTCGAGCTGCGGCGCTACCACCTGCTGCCTGGCGCAAAGCAGCGTACGTTCACCGCCTTCATCGGCGATGCAGCGATTCCCGCGATGAACCGGGCAGGCGTGGGTCGGGTGGGTGCATTCACGGTGGTTTATGGCGACAACGCGCCGTCGCTGCTACTCGTCCTGGCGCATCCGACGCTCGAGTCCGTGGTGTCGCTGCGCGACCGGCTCGCCAGCGATGTGGTCTACACGCGCGCTGGCGCCGGTGTACTCGACGCGCCGCTCTCCGACCCTTCCTTCGTACGCGCCGAGAGCACACTGCTCCGCACGTTCGACGCGATGACGATGCTGGAGCCATTTGCCGGCGCCGGAACGGCTGCACCGCGCATCTTCGAGCTCCGGACCTACGAGAGCCACAGCGATCGTGCTGCGCTCAACAAGCTCGCGATGTTCAACGCTGGCGAGGTACCCATCTTCCGCCGTACGGGCCTCACGCCGGTGTTTTTCGGCGAGACGATCGTCGGCGCGAAGATGCCGAGCCTCACGTACATGCTCGGCTTCAGCGACATGGCTGCGCGCGACACTGCGTGGGCGGCGTTCCTCAAGGACCCGGGATGGAAGACGCTCTCCACCGATCCGCAGTATCGCGACAACGTCTCCGCTATCTCCGACATCATCCTGCGGCCAACGGCGTACTCGCAGATCTGAGCGAGTATGCGGAGTTCGCAACAGAGCCTCTGCTTCGCTCCTCTCACACGCCGTGCACTCGACTCGTATGCCTGCGCTGCGCCGCGCCCGCACGCTGACTGTCTCGATCGCCGCGCCAGCCGCGACGGTATACGCCTTGATGGCCGACCCGCAGCAGTTGCCGCGCTGGGCGCGCGGGTTAGGCGCGAGTCCCACGCTGCTGGCCAGCGGAGCGTGGCGCATCGAAACTCCCGGCGGGCCAATGCGCGTCCTCTTCGCCCCGGCGAATGACTTCGGTGTCGGCGACCATGAAATTTCGCCGCTCGATGGGGGCGCGCCGAGCGTTGACGTACCCCTCCGGGTCGTGCCGAACGGAGATGACGGGAGTGAAGTGATGCTGACGCTGTTTCAGCAGGTCGGCATGACGGACGATCAGTATGCAGCCGATGCCGTACTCGTGCAGGCCGACCTGGCGCGGCTCAAGCGTCTGCTGGAAAGCGGGATCGACCGCGAGTAAGGCGGAGCTTCGACCATATCATGTACGCTCGCTGTTTTGCCACCGCCGTTCCGCTACTTGCTCGATGCTACACCGCAGTTCAGCGCGGTCAGCCCTGTGCCCGTCCTCCAATGCGCGCGACGTTACACCCGGCACTGAGCCTGAGCACTGCCAGCACGCCAGGACCTCGCACCCGCCTCGAATCGGTGGATGTCGTCCGTGGCATCATCATGGTCGTCATGGCGCTGGACCACACGCGGGACTTCTTCGGCATCCCCGGTCAGAACCCGACGGACTTGAGCACGGCCACCGCCGCACTGTTCGCGACGCGCTGGATCACGAATATCTGCGCACCGGTCTTCTTTCTGCTCACTGGCACTGGTGCCTTCCTGTCGCTGCGAAGGAAAACCACCGGCGACCTCTCGCGATTCCTGTTCACGCGCGGCGTCTCGCTGCTCGTCCTCGAGCTCGTCGTCATGCGATGTCTCGCCTACCAGTTCAACGTTGACTACCGGGTCACGTTGCTTCTCGTGCTGTGGGCGCTGGGCTGGTCCATGATCGCGCTGTCGGTACTCGTCCACCTGCCCACCACCGCGGTCGCCGCGTTCGGCGCGGTCATGATCGTCGCGCACAACCTCGTCGACGGCGTCAAGTCGGCGAACCCCATTTGGGCCGTGCTACATGCGCCCGGCTTCCTCGTCAACACACCTGAGCACGTCGTATTCGTGGCGTATCCGCTTATCCCCTGGATCGGCGTGACGGCGACGGGATACGCGCTCGGGCAGATTTACTCCTGGGAGGCGGAGCGACGGCGGACATTCCTCCTGCGAGCGGGACTCGCGCTGACCCTCGCATTCCTCGTGCTCCGCGGCGCCAACGTCTATGGAGATCCATCGCGCTGGTCGGGGCAGGGTACGACGCTCTTCACCGCGCTCTCGTTTCTCAACACCACCAAGTATCCCCCGTCCCTGCTGTTCCTGCTCATGACGCTCGGCCCGGCGATGCTGCTGCTGCGGGCCGTCGACGGCGGTACGCCGCGATTGCTGAAGCCGGCGCTCGCGATCGGCAAGGTGCCGCTCTTCTACTACATGCTGCACTTCTTCCTGATCCACCTGCTCGCCGTGCTGACGTGCTGGGCGAAGTACGGTTCGGCGCACTGGATGTTCGAGTCCCCCACGCTGGGGAATTATCCGTTCACCGCTCCGCCGGGGTGGGGTTTCTCACTGCCGGTCGTGTACCTCGTCTGGGCATTCGTCGTGGTGGCGATGTACCCGCTGTGCCGATGGTTCGCGGCGCTCAAGCAGCGGCGGGGCGATCCGTGGCTGAGCTACCTGTGAGCGTGCGCGCGTTGCACACACGTCGCGGCTGAGCTCATCGACCGCTACCTCCCCCTGGACACGTTGCGTAACGGCCGATGATGTCCCCTATTGAGTAGGTCATGTGCCTGCCAGGGAGGCTCGAATGCGTATGCTGCCGATGGCGCTTCTTTTTATCATGTGCACGATGAGCGGATGTACGACCGCTGGTGCACCGTCCAGCACTCGTGCAGTGATCGTCGGCCGCTGGAGTGGCGCGCACGCCGAGTTGACGCTCACGGATTCGGGTGGCACGATTGGCTACGACTGCGCCCACGGCGGCCTGTTCACACCCGTCGTGCCAAACGGAAACGGCGACTTCGACGTCCTGGGCATTCACGTGCGCGAGCACGGCGGGCCATCGAGAATCGGGGAGGTTCCTGATTCGCTGCCAGCGCGGTATCTCGGGCAGCTGAACGGCCATCGGATGCGATTGCGCGTCCTCGTCGGGATCGATACGCTGGGACCATTCGAGTTGCAACTTGGTGGCACGTCCCAGCTCGTCAGATGTCTCTGAGCGTGCGCGCGACGCACCCGTCACGCTGACCACAAATGCCATGACAGCAGCCTCGCCTGTGGAGACGTTGCGCCGTCGGATACTCTTGCTGTGGGTCCGCAGGGCCTTTCAGATCGCGATCGCGCTCTCGATGCCGCTCTCTGTCCCGGCATTGAGTCTCGTGCTCGACCGCGCCTTCAATCCGCGGTACGAGCGGGAGGAGATCGCCCGCGCCCTGGAGCGAAAGGCGCGGAGCGAGGGCGACGTCGTAGTGCTACCGTCGGGAGAGACACGGCGGGCAGTCGTCTACACGCCAGCGGGCGCATCGCCAAAAGATCCAGCAGCAAATCGAATCTTGACATGGTGGTCGCGACTGATCGCCGCAGTCATCCTCATCGAGACCATTCGTCAAACACTGCGACTTCGGCGTGCTCCCGTGGAGCAGGCTGCCGAATCCTCCCGAATGAGGAGTGTGGAATAGCCTGTCACCGTCTCACCATCGTCATTGGCGCGCACGTGGAAATCAGCACTGCGAAAGCACCCAGCTTCCAACTGTCCGAGGGCATCGCCGTGCTGGAGCGCACGCCACTCGCGTTCTACGCGCTGCTCGCCGGACTCCCCGAGTCATGGACGTCGGCGAACGAGGGCGCGGACACCTTCAGTCCGTTCGACAATGTCGGCCATCTCATTCACGGCGAGCGCGCGGACTGGATTCCGCGCGCAAGGATCATTCTTGCGCACGGTACCGACCGGCGCTTCACGCCGTACGATCGGTTCGCTCAGGTCCGCGACAGTGAGGGGAAGACGCTCGTCGAACTGCTGAACGAGTTCTCGCGCGTGAGAGCGGAGAACGTGATGACGCTCCGCAGCTGGAAGCTCTCCGACCGCCAACTGACGCTCGAGGGCGAGCATCCCGAGCTTGGTCGCGTCACCCTCAGCCAATTGCTCGCCACTTGGGTGGCCCACGACCTCGGCCATCTGGCACAGACGGCGCGCGTGATGGCGAAGCGATATCGGGACGCGGTGGGACCATGGCGCGCATACCTTCCGATCCTGGACCGATGAGCAGCGCCGAAGTCGCCTCTGCCATCCGTGCCCAGTTCTCGCATTCCACGTGAGCATTCGGGTGGCGACACAGGCTGACGTTCCAGCGTTGAACGACCTGATAGGCGTATCCGTACGCCGGCTGAGCGCGGGGTTCTATACGCCGGAGCAGATCGAGGCTGCACTCGATGGCGTCTTCGGGGTCGACTCGCAGCTCATCGCCGACGGGACCTACTTCGTCATCGACGGCGATGCGGGTCCGGCGGCCTCCGGCGGATGGAGCGGACGTCGCACTCTCTACGGCGGCGACAGGGCGAAGGACGCTAGTGATCCACGTCTCGATCCGCGCACCGAGCCAGCCAGGATTCGCGCGTTCTTCGTTCACCCAACGCATGCACGCCGCGGCCCGGCGCGACGGCTCTACACCGAATGCGAACGCGCGGCGCGTAGTGCCGGATTCCGTAAATTCGAGCTGATGGCAACACTTCCCGGCGAGCCGCTGTACCTGGCGCTTGGCTTCACGATCGAGGAACGGGTCACCCTGACACCCGGCGGAGTCCCCGTGCCCTTCGCGCGCATGAGTCGACACATCGAAAGCGCCATCGCTGCCGTTCCCGCATCGCCGGCGCGCTGACGCCCCCTCTCACTCGAGATTCATGCACATGCCATGCTCTGTCAGTTCCTCCATCACGATGCTCGGTGTCCTGCTCCTCGCCACCAGCTGTGCACCGACAACGGGACGGCGAATGTCTCCCGCTACCTCGTCAGCCCGCCAGGTCATCAACCCTCCGGGGATCGCACCACTCGTGGGCGCGTACTCCGTGGCGATCAGGGACGGCGAACAGGTGTTCGTCTCGGGACTGACGGGGTCCAGGCCCGGCACGCAGGACATCGTCGACGGCGGCATCGGCCCGCAGACGCGCCAGACCCTGGAGAATATTCGCACGGTGCTCACGACGGCTGGCGCCACGATGGCCGACGTCTCCGAGTGTACCGTGTTTCTCGTCGACATGGCCGACTACGCGGCGATGAACGCGGTTTACATCGAGTTCTTTCGCGTGAACCCGCCTGCGCGAGCGACACTTGCGGTGACCGCGCTCCCCCGACCCGCGGCGCGGGTGGAGATCAAGTGCAGCGCGATCCTCGCGCGACGCTGAAGGCACCGACAAGTCGGCGATGGCATCCAGTGCCGACTCGCGTCCCGCGATTCAACGACGCCATGCACCGAAACCCCCCGAACCGCGCTGCGTAGGGACTAGCTCAACGATCAGGAGCTCCGCATGACTCGACGCTCGAAGATCTGGCGGGTAGTGGCTGCGTTGTTCACGGTGGGCAACTTGGCGGGCGCCGCGTACGCAGCCGTCCTGGGCGAGGGACTGCACGCCGGAGCGCACATCGCGCTGATGCTGCTCGGCGCATGCGTGGTGTGGCGGCTGTCGCCACGAAGCGAGACGCAAGCGTCCGAGAGCGATCTGCCAATCGACGATCGAATGGAGCAACTTCAGCAATCAGTGGACGCCGTCGCTATCGAGGTCGAGCGGATCGGCGAGGCACAACGTTTCAGTGCCAGGCTCCAGGCTGAACGCGCCGAGACGCGACGTTGACCCACGCGGGGCGGAGCGGCATCGAAGGATGCTCGGCGACGATTCCTCTGCTGGACCTGCACGCGGACGCGACCTGTCAGCCGCCCATCGCGTGCGGTATCGTTCGCCGACAACCCTTCACCGCAAGGAAACCCATGGGCTACCTCCGTTCCGGCTTTCTCACGTGTGCCACACTTGCCGCCATCGCCGCCCCGTTCGAGTCGCGTGCCCAGGATTCGGCGCGCGCCGTCGTTGGCGGTGGCATTCTCGTGCAGGGCTGGGCCGGGAAGATCGACGCGCAGGAAGCCACGGCAGGGCAGGTGCTCGCCAATTCGAAGTTCGCCGCGGAGGGCGCCGGCTATCGTGGGACGACCGGTCCGGCGGTGACGTACTGGAATCCGGCCAACAGGGCGGCAGGCGACTACACGGTGAAGGCGACGTTCACCGAGCCGAAGTACATGAGTCTCAACTCGCACCCGCATCCCTACGGTATCGTCGTCGCCGGCAACGGCCTCGGCACCGACCAGCAGAGCTATCTGTACTGCGCCGCCTCGGGGAACGGCACGTTCATCGTGCGAGGCTTCGGTCCTGCACCGTTTCGGGTGAATGGCCAGCGCGGCGAGCCGAACGCGGCGGTCCGCAAGGCAGCGGCGGCCGGCGAACCGGTCACCCAGGAAATCGCCGTGTCGGTGCGAGGCGACAAGGTCGAGTGCGCGGTCAATGGCACAGTCGTCGGCAGCTATGCGAAGGCCGATCTGGTGAGTGCCGGGAAGCTCGCATCCACCGACGGCGTGTACGGCCTCCGCTTCGCGCACAACACCGACGCCATCGTGTCGGGCCTGGCGGTATCGTTCCCGGTGACGAAGCGGTAGTCGAACTGCGATGAACCGGCGGCCTCCGGGAGCGTGACTCCCGAGGCCGTCGATCGCACTCCTCCGCTACCGCGTCCAGATCACGATGCTGCCGCACGCGGACATGCCCTGCTCGAATTGCGCCGGCATGCCCGCTCCGGCGTACACCTCGATGCCTACAATGTCTTTCGGCCGCATCCACGTATCGATCTCGTCGGCGGACAATGTGTTCATCTGTCGTCCGTCGATGTAGATCACCGGCGCGCACCACTCGTCGATCGCTCCGCGCATGAGGATGCGGCTGTCGAACCGGTCCCCATCGTATTGCACGCGGATGCCGGACATCGTCCGGAAGAGGTCGGAGGTGACGATCGGATGGCGAAGACTGATATCCTCCTTCGTCAGAAATCGACCGACACCTGATCGCCGCCGCTCGAGAAAGCCACTTCGCATCCGATCGACCGGGCGACTGGCCGTGACCTTGACCGTGTCGAGCACCGCCTTGAGTGTGGACAGTGCCACGCGAATCGGAGGTCCGTCTGAAAGGACATCGACTGCACGGCGCTCGGGATAGAAGCTGAGCGCACGCACCTCGAGCGTGCGGGTGCCTGCCGGCGCGTCGGGCAGCGTAAACTCTCCGCGCTCGTTCGTGCGTGCGCGTGAGCCGCTCACCATGTTCACCTGCGCGCCCACGATCGGTCGCCCTCCTTCGGCGGTGAGGACGATACCGCTCAGCCGTACGTCGCCAGCGCGCGCGTCGCGCCGCGGCGGGTCGATCGAAGCAGCGGGACGCGTCGTGTCCACGGTCGGTGCACGTCGCGCGTACCCGAGAAAGAGCTCGCGTCGAAGGAGCCCGTGGGCCGGCACCTGCACCTCGATCAGGTCGGTGCTGTCAGCGTCGCGGCTCGCGCGGAGTGCAATCATGCCCGCACTGGGCACGTCGCAGATCGCGAACCACCCGTTCTGTCCCGTCGTCACGACGAGGCGCGGAATCCGCCGCGCCAGGCCTTCCCGCCGGAAGGAAAGCTCGAGCCACTCTCCAGTCACGGTCGCTCCCGCTACCGGCGCACGGTCCTGCGCGCCGCGCACGACGCCGATCACGACAGCGCCTGACAATCGGGTAGGCCGCGCGGCGCAGATCGCGTCGCGCAACCGCGCCGGCGAGGGGATCGCGAGATCCACACGGACCGGCAAGCCGTTATCGACGAAGACTTCTCGCAGCGGCGGCTCCATGCCGAGCGAGTCGAGCATCGGATGAAAGAAGCCGACCGTATATCGCCCGTTGGGCACGTCGGCGAGCGCGTACCTCCCGAGAGAGTCCGCGACCGCCATGCGGCCGCCTCGCACCTGGATGTCGGTCGCGACGAGTTGCACCATCGCACCGGCGAGCGGGCCACGCGCAATGCTGTCACGTACGATGCCGCTGATGACGGCGCCGGGCGCTCGCGCCGAGACGACTGATGGTTGCGAGCCGCCGGGTCGTGCGACGAGCACGACGAACAGCAGGGTCAAGGACCGCATGGAGGGCTCCTCGGTCGAAGAGACACCCACCAACCTACGTGCGAACTCCAGTCCGCGCCCCCGTCATCGCCCCCGGTTACGCCGCGCGCCGCCGCAGATGAGCCGGTGCCAGTTGCCGTGCGACGACGGCCAGCACCGCGTCCACGCCGATCGCCATGAGGGCTGCCGGTAGCGCCCCGGACAGCACCAGTCGTGCATCCGCGAGACCCAATCCCGTGACGATCGGTTCCCCCAGCCCACCCGCGCCGATGAAGGCGCCGAGCGTCGCCGTTCCGACGGTGAGCACCGCCGCGGTGCGTACTCCAACGAGCATGACAGGTGCCGCGAGCGGAAGGCGTACCCACCAAAGCTGCTGACTCGCCGTCGCCCCCATCGCCTCGATCGCCGCGACCGCATCCGGGTCGGCCAGCCGGACACTGGTATACGTCGCCCGTGCGATGGGCAGGAGCGCATATCCCCAAAGCGCGATGATGGCCGGAACTACCCCGATGCCGAAGAGCGGGATCATGAAGACGAGCAATGCGATGCTCGGGACGGTCTGCACCACGGCGAACAGTTGCAGGACCGGCTCCGCGAGGCCAGGTCGCGCCGAGAAAAACAGTCCGAGCGGCACCGCGACGGCCAAGGCCAGCATGAGTGAGAAGACGACAAGCACGGCATGCTCGCCAGCCAGTCGCAATGTCTCGCCACGACGTGCCCAGAAAAACGACCAGAAACCGGTCGCGGCATCGGGTTGTTCCACCGTGCCGGTCGCAACGGTGTCGCCGAGTCCGAGTGAAATCAGGGCGCGTCGCGCGACCGTGGGAATGGATTGCGCGTCCACTTCGATTGAGCGATTCCACACGCGCATGTCGGCTTCGGTGATTCGGCCGCTGAGGCGCGACAGCACCGCGAGCGCCGCGGGATCGTCGCGCGCGAGGCGTTGCGACACGAGACCAGCGGCATCGTACGGTGGAAAGAAGCGACGGTCGTCGTCGAGCGTGACGAGCGCGTACTTCGTCAGCAGTCCGTCGGTGGCGTAGCCGTCGATGACGTCCACGGCTCCAGTGGCGAGCGCTTCGTACTTGAGCGCAGGCGCAAGTGGCCTGACCGACGCGAGCCGAAGCCCGTACGCGCGCTGCAGCCCTGGCCACCCGTCGCCGCGCCCGATGAAGTCAGCCGTGAAGCCCGCCTTCAGCCGCGCGGCCGACGACGCCAGATCGGACAGCGTCCTCAAGCCGTAACGCTGCGCGGTCTCACGCCGAATGGCGATCGCGTACCCATTCTGGAAGCCGAGCGGTGGAAGCCAGGTCACACCGAAGCGCTGCTGCGTCGCTACGGCGACGTACGCGTATGCGCTCCGTGCATCGGCACGCAGCGAGTCGGTCAGGGAATCGCCAAGGATCGCGACGAGTCCGGTCCCGGTGTACTCGGGATACACATCCACCGCTCCGGCACGGAGCGCCTGAAAGGCGACGTCGGTGGTGCCGAGACCCGGCCGGCGCACGACCGTGCGACCCGAACGCTCGAGCAGGAGCGCGAACATTTCCGCGAGGAGGAAAGATTCGCCGAACGGCTTGGAGGCGACGACGATCGGCGTGGTCGCCAGCGGACCGGACGCTCCTTGCGCGCCGAGGGCAGGGAGCGCGGTCAGCGACAGCAATGCGACGTGACCGATGACACTCACGCTGCGGGTCCTCACGCGTCCGCCAATAACCGGGCTGTGGACCGGGCTCGCTCGACGAGCGCTGCGACGTACGGTGTGCGCGGCTGCTCGAGGAGCTCGTGCAGCGAGCCGACCTGCTCGATGCGGCCGGCACGCATGACGGCGATCCGATCGGCCAGCCGTGCCGCCTCGCCCAGGTCGTGGGTCACGAGCAGCGCCGTGAAACCGAGACTCGCTCGGATGGTCGCGAACGACTCCAGTAGCTCGCTGCGCGAGATCGCATCGAGTGCGCTGAAGGACTCATCGAGCAGGATGAGTCCCTGCCGCGCGGCCAGCGCACGAGCGAGCGCGACGCGCTGACGCTGCCCACCGGACAATTCGTGCGGATATCGCGTGGCGAAGATCGCGGGCGAGAGCCCACAACGATCGAGCGCGTCGCGAGCGGCGGACGCCGGATCCGCGTGCGCATTCAACGTCGGCACCAAGGCAACGTTGCGGAGCACCGTCCAGTGCGGTAGCAGTCCACCCGATTGCGGCACGTATCCGATCCGTCGTCGAAGTGCGACGGGCTCCTCCCGCGAGACGTCCTGATCGTCAAGAAGGACCCGCCCCGAGGTCGGCACGGTGGTGCGGTTGATCGTTCTCAGCAGCGTCGACTTGCCCGACCCACTCTCCCCGACCAGCGCGAGCATGGAGCCTGCCGGCACTGCGACAGACACGTCGTCCAGCGCCGTCACCTGTCCGTAGCGATGCGTCAGCGCGCTGACTTGCACGTGAACGGCGATGCCCGTCACGTGCCCTCGAAAATGCGGCGCGGTTTCAACGGAGTGCTCCTCGAGTTGATGACCCTTGCGACAGCGGTCGGGTGCGAGCGGCCTTGCCATCGCCGACCGATGGCAAAGGTACTCGGCTGGAATCGGGTGAGCTCGTACCCTTCAGTCCGCGCTGGCGGTGAGCGCGTTGGTGCATTCAATTAGGTGCTGAATTCAGGTGCCGCGAGCGCGGCGGCAAAGCAGCTGAGGGGTCACGCTGGGAACCGGCCGTTCGCTCATTGCTCACGTCTCAAACGTTGGGCCTCCCGTCTCCCACCTCAGCGCTCCCAGGCTGCAGCCACGAGCACCGACTCGGCGAGCCGGCATCGCGAACTGCAGGGGGAGAGAGTGAAGGCCGGAGGGGGCAGCGGGAAGCGGTGAGGAGTGAGCGGTGAGAGACAGCAAGCGGTAAACGCACTGATTGTTTTCGCGCACGTACAAACCAATTCGGAGGGTATCATGCCACAGTTTCTGATCGAGCGAAACATCCCTGGTGCAGGTTCGCTCACACCGGCAGATCTTAAAGGCATTTCCCAGAAGTCTTGCAGTGTGCTGAACACACTGGGCCCGCAGATCCAGTGGGTGCACAGTTACGTCACCGGCGACAGGATCTACTGCGTCTATCGCGCGCCGAACGAAGAGATGGTGCGCGAGCACGCCAGGCTGGGCGGATTTCCGGCGAATCGCGTGTCGGAAATCACCGGCATCATCGATCCCACGACGGCGGAGTAGTCCACGTGTGCCATCGAGCGCGACGACAGACGCACCGCGTCGCCCTGTCGATCGCCAGAACCGTCGCCGCAGGCCGCATCATGTTCATGATGTTGGCGGTGATCGCCGCCCCGATGGCGATGCGCGCGCAAACGACTCCCTCCGGCGGCGCCACCCTGGACGGTGAGGAGGTACACGCCCGGCGGTGAGCTCGTCCACGCCAACTACGCGGCGAGTGAGCGCCCTCGATGACGCGCTCATCGAAGGGCTCGCCGACGTACTCATCGATTGCGTGGAGGGCGGCGCCTCCGTGAGTTTCATGCATCCGCTCCCGCGTCGGCGGGCGCTGGAATTCTGGCGGCGTGTTGCGCGCGGCGTCACGGCGGGTGAACGCGCGCTCGTGGTAGCGGAGGATGCAGCAGGTGTGTGCGGCACCGTGCAACTCGTGCTCGATCAGCCGGAGAACCAGCCGCACCGCGCTGATCTGTCCAAGATGCTCGTCCACCGTCGAGCGCGCCGGCGCGGACTCGGCGTGGCACTGATGCGAGCAGCCGAGGCGACGGCGCGCGAGTGCGGAAAGACACTGCTCGTGCTCGACACCGTCACGGGAGGTGACGCCGAGCGACTCTACGAGCAGCTCGGCTGGGTGCGGGTCGGCGTCATTCCCCGGTACGCGCTGATGCCGCAAGGCGAATCATGTGACACGACCGTGTTCTATCGTGACCTTCTCCGTTGATGCACAGGTCGCGCTCACCAGCCCCACGGATGCGACTGAGCGCCTGACCGCGGGCGAGGCTATCGCCATCTTCCGCGAATCGCTCCATCTTGTTGGCGAGGTCAACAACGGCAGCGCGACGACTTCCCACGCGAATTCCTACTACCTCAGGATCATGACGCGCCACGTCACCGTATCACTCGCCAACATCGTCACCCGCGTGAGCCTGTCGTCGTGAGTGCCCTCAAGCTGTGTCCCTCCTGCAGCACCGAATATCCCGCGACCGAGCGATTCTGCCCCAAGGATGGTACCGCACTCCGCTCGCAGACCACCGAAGTGGCGAACCTCGTCGGATCCGTCATCGCGGAACGCTATCACGTGCTGTCGAAGCTCGGTGAGGGCGGAATGGGCCAGGTCTACCTGGCGGAACACGTGAAGATGGGGCGTCAGAGCGCGGTCAAGGTGATGAATCCGGCCACCGTGCACGACAACGCCACGATTGCCCGGTTCAATCGCGAGGCGGCCAACGCGAGTCGCATCGATCATCCGCACGTGGCCGGCATCTACGACTTCGGGGAGACGCCGGAGGGTCTCGTGTACCTCGCCATGCAATACGTCGAGGGACCGACGCTCACGGCGATCATGCAGTCGAACCGCGCGCTCCCACCGCGGAGGGCTGCCGAGCTCACGCGACAGGTCGCGGAAGGGCTGCACGCGGCACACGCGCTCGGAATCGTGCATCGCGATCTCAAGCCCGACAACATCATGGTCACCGTCGACCGCGATGGCGTGGAATGCGTGAAGGTCGTCGACTTCGGCATCGCCAAGGAAGCCGGCGGTGTTGCCCAGAAGGTGACCCAGACCGGCATGGTGGTCGGAACGCCGGAGTACATGAGTCCGGAGCAGCTCTCGGGTGACGAGGTGGATGCGCGGAGCGACCAATACTCGCTCGCGCTCGTCGCGTTCAACATGCTCACCGGCGACCTGCCATTTCCGTCGGAGTCGACTCAGACGTCGATGATCATGCGACTCACGGAGCGACCCTGGTCGCTGGCGGATATGAAGCCCGACGTCGCATGGCCGGCAGACGTCCAGGCGGTGATGAGCCGGGCGCTCGAGCGGCTGCCGGCAGACCGTTATGAGACGACGCGTGAGTTCGGGCGCGCCCTGCATGCGGCGGTCGCAACGATGCCGCAGCCGCAAGAGGCGACGCTGGGCACCTCGAGGCCGAATGGACCGACCAGCACGAGCGCGACCGTGCCAGTGCGTGCGTCGAGGACGCGATTGTTCGCCCCGCCACGTCGGCGCGAGATTGTGCTTGCCGCCGGCATTGTCAGCGTGCTCGTGGCGGTGATCTTCGGTGCCCTGCTCCTTCGGGGAGCGTTCGGCGGCGAAGGACGTGCGTCGCGCGCGTACGAGGCGGGCATCGCCGCGTTTGGCGCAGGCCGGCGCGACGTCGCGGCCGAACGCTTTCGCCGCGCGACGTTCGAAGCACCCGGCGATCCGATGCCGCACGTCTACCTGTCGCGACTCGCGCGCGACCGAGGCGATTTCTCCACGGCGAATGCCGAAGCGCTCCGCGCGGTCCAGCTCGGGCCCAACAACGCGATGGCGCTTCGAGAGCTCGCGTCCATCTCCTACGTACAGAGGAACTACGCGAGCGCACGAACGTTTTATACCCGCGCGCTTGCCACCGATCCCGGAGACCGGCTCTCGCGAGGTTTCCTCGGCTGCGCGCTCGTCAAGCTTGGTCGTGCGGAGGAAGGAGCGCGCTGGATCCAGCGTGCAGGGCCAGGCGCGTGGTCGAACTGCATGGTCCGATGAAGGGGGGCAAGGCAGGCCGCAAGCGAAAGACGTCAGCTGGTGCGGCTCGGACCGCCCGGGAGGGCGGTCGCCGTGGGAAAACGAACGAGGGAAACTCAAAGAACACCGCGAGCGTCGCCCCAAAGAAGGGAAGCCGGAAAAAATCTTTTGGCGGCACATCTACATCGGGTGACGACGTGGGGAACGCATGAGCAGGACGAGCGATGCAATTTCGACGCGCTGGGTGCTATGCGCGACAGTCATCGCGAGCGTGAGCGCGATGGCGTGCGCGACCTTGCCCGACCCGACGCCCCTACCGGCGACAGCGACACGTGTGACCCTGACTCGGTTCGACTCCGCGCTGGTGGGACGCCTGCTACTGGCTGAGGATCGGCGCGACTCCACTGATGTCGCACTGCGCGAGGCGGGAGTGCACCACGACGCGCGGATTCGGATGCTGACACGACGTGCGCTCGGCCGGATTCGTGACCGTCGGTTCGCGGCGCGGGATTCGATCGCGACCCTCGACAGGCCCAGTGTCTGGCCCGAGCCGGCGTGGCGACATCGGTATCGCGCACTCGCCGCCGCGCGCGGCGACTGCGGCGCGCTCCGCAGCGCGCTCGCCGACGCATCATGGCCCGTGCGACTGCGCGCGACGGACCTCGTGACCGCGGCGTGCGCGTCGGATGAGCCCATCGCGACCATTTTTCGTGGCTGGATCGACGCTCTGCCCGCCGACGCGACACGGCGGCAGGCGACCGGTGTTTCGTGGCAGGGCGCGGCGCACGCACTGGTCGCACTCGCGCGCCTGCGCCCGCTGGATGCCGCTTCGCGTGTGCACGCGCTTGCCACCCACGGCCAGTGGGAGGTGCGCATGTATGCGGCGCGCGCCGCCGCGGCGATCGCCGACACACTCACGCTCCGCCAACTTGCGCGCGACTCCGATGCCGTGGTGCAGGAGACGGCCATCGAGGCGCTCGGAGCTCTCACACCATCCGACACGGCGCTGTTTCTCACAGCGTTGCGCGCGGAGCAGGCACCGGTGGTGCGAGCTGCGGCCATCGCCCTCACGCGCACACCAGGCCCCGGCGTGAGTGCGGCGGCGAACGCGATGTTCGACCGCTGGGTGGCGCGCGCACATGCATCCGAGCGCGACGTCCGGGTTGCCCTGCTCGCGACCGCGGGCCGCGCGCCGTCGGAGGACCGACCGCCTCCATCGCGCTACGCGCTTCCCGCTCGCGCGGTCGCCCTCGCACTCGGCGCCGACGTCCGCCTTCGCGTACGCATGTCGTCCGCCAGTGGAGGCGGCTCATTCGTGGTGCGGTTGCGTGGCGACGCCGCACCCATGATGGCGGCCCGAATTCTCTCGCTCGCCCGTGCGCGCTACTACGACGGGCTGACGTGGCACCGTGTCGAGCACGACTTCGTCATTCAGGGCGGCAGCCCTGGACGCAGTGAGTATGTCGGCCTCGCGCAGTACCTTCGCGACGAGCTGGGTGGCGTGCCGCACGTGCGCGGTACGGTGGGCATGAGCACGCGGGGGCACGACACCGGCGACGCGCAGTGGTTCGTGAATCTTCGCGACAACCGCCGGCTCGACGCCGACTACACCGTGTTCGGGCAGGTCATCGACGGCATGGACGTCGTGGATGGCGTGCTCGAAGGCGATGTGATCTCGACCATCGAGGAGATCACCGCGCCGCCGTCATCGGAACGCTGACTCAGCGCAGGAAGCGTCGTGCGACCTGCTCGAGCCGCTCGTCGTTCGCTCGCTCGGCTTCGGCGAGCACGGCTTCCACGTGCACGCGCAGCCGAGGCTCGCCCCAGTAATAGCCCGTCGCGCGTTCGGCGAGCTGCGTTTCGTTCACGCGGGCCGCCTCGAGTAGCGCCCGCGCAGCGACGCGTTCGTACGACGGATCATCGCGATCCGGCAGGTCGTAGTTGCGACGCGGCATCTCGCCTTCCGCATCGTCCCGCAGAAATGCTCGTGACATCGCGTTCGTCCTCCTGTCGATGCTGCACCGTGACGCTCCCTGAAAGATAGCGACCGGGACACTCGTCAGGACGGCGAGCACGCCGTGGCACGACATGGCCGCGGCAACTATCGGTCGAACCGGAACAGGTCCGCGTCAACGTGTGGCCGGCCCAGCATCGCATCCCGGATGATCTCGGCCGCGAGCACGCTGTAGGTAATGCCATTGCCGCCATAGCCGAGCGCGAAGTACGAGCACGGCCAGTCCGGATGCTCACCGATGTATGCCAGGCCGTCCTTCGTCTCGCCGAAGGTGCCAGCCCAGGCGAAGGCCACCTGCATGTCGAGCGCGGGAAAGAGCTCGCGAAAGCGGTTCGACAGCCGCTCGGTCTTGCGCGGAAGCAGGCGATCGCGCCTCGCGGGATCGCGAAACTCCTCGTCCTCACCGCCCATCATCACGCGGCCGTCGCTTGTCGTCCGCAGGTACAGATACGGAGTCGCATGCTCCCAGATGAGGCAACGATCTTCCCCCCAACCCTCGAACGACGGCATCGGCTCGCTCACCAGCGCATAGGTACTCACCAGCTTGGCCACCCGCTCCTTGAGGAACTCGTGCGTTTCGTATCCGGTCGCGAATACCAGCCGGCGCGCGCGTACGTGGCGCCCTTCGGCGGTGCGGAGCGTCACGCCGTCTCGTGATGCGTCCACCTTCGTGACGTTGGTGCGATCGAATACACGCAGACCTTGCGAACAGGCATGCTGCAGAAGGGCATGCGTGAGTGCATACGCGTCCACCTGCGCACCGTCGTGCGAGAGCAGGGCCGCTGGCCGGCTGAAGGCGAATCGACGGGCGACTTCCGCCTCGTCCAGCCACTCGACGGCGAGTCCGATGGCTTGACGTCGCTCGAGTTCCGTTCGAAGTGTCTCTCGGTCGCGCTTCCTGCTCGCGAGGTACAGACTGCGCTTGCGCTCGAACCCGCAGTCCGCCCCGACTACTTTTGCCAGGCGCTCCAGCTTGTCGATCGCAGCGCGACAGGCCAGATACGCGCGCTCGGCGTGCGATGCACCGAGCATCTCCGAGAGATCGGTCAGCGAGACGTCGATCTCGTATTGAAGGAGCGCGGTGGTCGCGCTGGTGCTTCCCCAGCCGACCTCGCGACGATCGAGAAGCACGGCCCCGATGCCCGCTTCGAGCAGATGGTACGCGACCAGCGCGCCGGTGATCCCGCCGCCCAGAATGGCCACGTCACACTCGAGATCCTCGTCGAGGCGAGGATACGTATGCAGCAACCCGTGCTTGACGGGCCAGTACGGATAGCCAGAGGTGAGATCCATTCCGAACGCAACGCGGGTGATGGTAGATTGGTGCCAGCAGGCGCGGGGGTCAGTAGCGGCACCCGATATGCGACCTGGACGAGCGACGGACGCTGCGTGATCGTCACGCACTGTGATCCACCGAGCGACTCATGCACCCCGGGATGACGACATGGCGAAGAAAGAGGGAAAAGCGGGCGGCGGCAAGAAGGCGGGCGCGGAAAAGAACGGCATGCCGGGCGGACACGGTGGCAAGGGGCAGTCGGGTACCGATCAGGGAAAGACCGATAGCTCGCGCAAGGAGCGCGGCGGATACGGCTCCACCGGCGCCAAGGGATCGGGCGGCACCGGGTCGTCGCAGGGATCGGGTGGCGGATCAGGGGGCACGCACGGCTGAGCTGAAGGGCGAGGCCGCACCCTCCTCTGAACGTAGCGGCGCGGTGAGCGGGAAAGACAACAGCGAATAAGTGACGGATCGGCCGGTAGCGTGGGTGATAACCTGCGTACCAACGATTCGGCCTTGACGCACGGCGGAAAAAGCCGTAAATCGGCGTGCACGCGCCACGAACGCACAGTCGATCAGCCTCCTCGGTACCCTCTCGAGGCCTTTCGACCGCTGTCGTGCCTTGTCGTGCCACGCCGGACCCAGCGACCGGCGCGCGCGACCTGCCCGAAGCGACAGTGCCGCGTCAATCCAACCCCCCGGGAGGTTTTACAGTGCCCGCACGAACGAAATTGATGTTGGCCATTCTGGCCGCGTTGGCCATGCCGTCGGCATTGCTGGCGCAGACACGGGTCCTCACCGGACGCGTGGTAGATGCCGCGAGCAGGGCCGGCGTGCCCGGCGCCATCATCTCCGTCTCCGGCACCACCCTGGTGACGCAGGCGAGCGGCGATGGACAGTTCCGCCTCACCATCCCGGCCACCGAAGTCACGGTCAGCTTCCGCGGACTTGGTTTCCGCCGCGAGAACATTCGCGTGCTCTCCACACAGCAGACCATCGAAGTCGCGCTCACCCGCGAAGCGGCCCAGCTCTCCGAAGTGGTCGTCACCGGTGCCGCGACCTCGCAGGAACGCCGCAACATCGCCACGGCGGTGGCCAGCGTGTCGGCCGAGGAGATCGCTCGCGTGCCGGCGGCTTCGCTCGATAATGCCCTCCAGGGCAAGATCGTCGGCGCCCAGATCAACATGAACAGCGGCGCCCCCGGCGGCGGTGGCCAGATCCAGATCCGCGGCGTCACGTCGGTGCTCGGTAACGGTGAGCCGCTGTTCGTCGTCGACGGCGTCATCATCAGCAATACCAGCATCTCAACCGGCATCAACGCCGTGTCGCGAGCCAGCGGCAGCGGATTCAATACCACCCAGGACAACTCGACGAACCGGTTGGCCGATGTCAATCCGGCGGATATCGAGAACGTCCAGGTCCTGAAGAGTGCCGCGGCGACGGCGATCTATGGCTCGAAAGCCACCAACGGCGTCGTGCTGATCACCACCAAGCGTGGACGCAATGGCGCCACGAAGTTCGGACTCACGCAGCGGTTCGGGCAGTTCCAGGCCGATCGCCTCATCGGGTCGCGCCGCTTCACCAAGCAGACGGCCACGGATCTCATCGGCGCCACGCTGGCGGACCAGTACTGCCCGACGGAGTGCCCGTACTACGACTATCAGTCCGGCGTCTACGGACAGCGCGACCTCTCGCACGAAACCTCCGTCTCGCTGAGCGGCGGTGGCGACAACACGAAGGTGTTTTTGTCGGCGTTGCACAAGAACGATCGCGGCACCGAGATCAACACGGGCGCCATCCGGCAGTCCCTGCGCATGAACGCGGACCACACTTTCGGCTCGCGCTTCTCGTCCAACGTCTCCACCGCTATCTCCCGCAGCAAGAGCGAGCGCGGCATCTCGAACAACGACAACACGTTCGTCAGCCCCATCTACGCGTTCGGATACACGCCCGCAATCATCAACCTCGAGGAGCAGGTCGCCGGCCGCTACGTAGACAACGCGCTCGTGCGCGCACTCACGGGCATCGGCACCAACCCGTTCCAGACGCTCGCGAGCCTCAAGAATGTCGAGGACGTGTGGCGCATGATCGCCGCTGGCACCGTGCGCTTCAATGCGTATACCAACGACCGGCAGTCGCTGTCGTTCGCGCTGAGCGGCGGTCTCGACCGGTTCAACGCCGGCGCCGAGACCTACTCGCCCAACAACCTCCAGTACGAAGCGGATGATGGGTTCCTGGGCACCACGTCGCAGGGCGAGGCCCGCAGCACCCAGTACAACAGCACGCTCAGCGCGGTGCACACCTTCACGCCCGGTGCGCGCGGAATGATCCCTTTCCTCTCGACGGCCACGACATCGTTCGGCGCGCAGTACGAGGATCGCGCGATCAACCGGTATTCAGTCATCGCTCGCGGACTGGTTCCGACCATTTCGCTGATCGATCAGGGCACGCCGACGATCTCGCAGACGCCCACGGCCGTGCGCGACCAGGCGTTCTTCGCGAATGAAGAACTTCTGATGTTCAACGAGAAGCTGTCCATGTCGGCTCGCGTCCGGGCCGAGCGCAGCAGCGTGAACGGCGACCGCGACAAGTATTTCTACTGGCCGGCGGCGTCGGCAGCGTATCGCTTCGTATCTCCCTTCCCGCGCGCGGACGAGATCAAGCTGCGCGCCGCGGTGGGTACGTCGGGTAACCAGGCCAACTACGGCAACCGCGACATCACCATCGCTGGACTCGGCCTGATCGACGGCCGCACCTCGCTGGGCGTGCCAGGCACGGTCGGCAATCCGGCCATCGAGCCCGAGAAGATGCGCGAGTTCGAGTACGGCGTCGACGCGCAGTTCTTCGAGTCGCGTGCGGGCCTGGAAGTGAACATCTTCGACCGGTCGATCACCGACCTGCTGCTGCAGGCCCCGCTCCCGCAGTCGAGCGGATTCACGCAGCAGTTCCTGAATGGCGGCAACCTGGTGACGAAGGGCGTGGAAGTCGCGCTCAACCTTGTCCCGATCCAGGGACCACTTCTGTGGAATGCGCGTGTGCAGTACTCGACCTTCAAGTCCCGCGTGAAGTCGCTCCCTGACCGCGTCGCGGATTTCGCGATCGCGAATTCGGGCTTCGGCGCCGGCTACGGCCGCGGCCGCATTGCGCGCGGACGAATCTCGACCGGCATCTGGGGCAACACGTATCGCGCCGACTCCACCGTGGTGGACACGCTGCTCGCCGATGCGAATCCCAAGTTCCAGATGAACTTTTCGAGCGATTTCACGTACAAGGGGTTCACCCTGTCGGGTCTCATCGATTGGCGGAAGGGCGGGTCGGTCTCGAACATGACGCAGAACTTGTTCGACGAGGGCGGCAATTCGTGGGATTACGACAAGGCGTCGCCGGTGGCAGGTGTGCCGCTGGGCGAGTACCGCTACTCGCAGTGGAACGGCGGCCGCAATGCGGCCCAGTACATCCAGGATGGTTCGTACGTGAAGCTGCGCGAGATCACCGTGGCCTACCAGGTCCCCGCGGCACTCACCACCCGCTACACTGGCGGGCGTGACATGCGCATCAGCTTCAGCGGGCGCAACCTGAAGACCTGGTCGGACTACTGGAGCTTCGATCCTGAGGTGAACAACTTCGGCAACCAGATCGTCGTGCGCTTCGTCGACCTGGCGCCGTTCCCGCCGAGCCGGAGCCTGTTCGTCGGCTTCGACATCGCGTACTGATCGATGTATTCCTTCATGACCAACCAACACTTCTCCGTGAGACACTCCGGAATGCGACCTTTGATCATACGCGGGCTGCTGGGCGTCGCGCTGCTGGGGGCCTCGGCTGCCTGCGGCGACCGTCTCACCGTCCCCAACTATCTCAATCCGACGCCCGAGTCGATCCAGGGCGACCCGGCATCGGCCGTGCCACTGCTTGCCTCGGGAGTCCTCCGCAACGACCGCGATAACCACACCGGGTACGTACTCGCCGTGGGCATTCTCGGGCGCGAGGCGTACAACTACACGCCGACGGAAGGGCGCAACACCACGGGATATCTGTCACCGGAAGTGAAAACCCCGTCCAGCTTCGGTGCCACGAACGGCGCGCTCTGGGCCGGACGCTACACGTCGCTGCGCAACACGGTGAACCTCATCGGTACACTCGAGGGCGCCGCGACTGGCATCTTCACTGACGCCCAAAAGAACGCCGGGCTCGGCTTCGCACACACGGCGCAGGCGCTGAACTATTCGTACATCATCAACTCGCGCTACAACCTGGGCGCGCCGGTGGACATCTCCGAGGATCCGGCCGTGCTCACGCCGTTCGTCTCGCGGGATTCCGTGTATCGGTACGCGGTGAGCCGGCTCGATCTCGCCAAGACCGAGCTCCTGGCGGGCGGCGCGTCGTTCCCCTTCACGCTGCACGCCGGATACGCGGGCTTCACGACGCCGGCGAACTACCTCAAGTTCAACCGTGGCCTCGCGGCGCGACTGAATGCGTATCGCGCGTCCGTCGGGATGTCGGGATGCGGGGCGGCCAGAAGCGCCGCGTGCTACACCATCGTGCTGGCGAACCTCGCGGAGTCGTTCATCGATCCCGCTGGCTCGCTCACGAGGGGCCCGTTCAACGTCTACTCGTCCGCCGCGAGCGACGTCCAGAACGGCATCAGCAATCAGTCGAATACCAGTGTCGTCGCGCATTTCAAGGCGGACAGCGGGATTCAGCTCAAGGCGGATGGCACCAAGGACGCGCGCTTCCTGGCGAAGGTCATCACGATCACCACGAAGCGACCGTCCAACGCTACACACGGCGTGGGGACGACGTTCGACTACACGAACTACTTGGTTCGTGAGTCGCCCGTGCCCATTCTGCGGAATGAAGAACTGATCCTGCTCCGTGCCGAAGCCCGCTATTTCACGGGCGATATTCTTGGTGCGCTGGACGACATCAACAACATCCGGACTCGGTCGGGCGGGCTGGCGCCGCTCGTGGGATTCGCCAGCGAGTCGGAGTTCATCGACGAGCTGCTCTACAATCGCCGCCTCTCGCTCGTGTTCGAGGGACACCGCTGGGTGGACATGCGCCGTTTCGGCCGCTTGAACCAGCTCACGCTGGATCTGCCGACCCACGTCATCATCTCGGAGCTTCCCGTGCCACAGGCAGAGTGCCTGTCTCGTGCTCTGGCGGATGCCGCGCTCAAGGGCCCGGGCTGCTGATCTCTCTCGGCGTGCCCATCTAACGTATTACACGAAAATGGCCGGTCGCCCACCTGGGCGACCGGCCATTTCCTCGTCCTGCCGCCGACTTACGGAACGATCGGCGCCTTCGGTTCCAGCTTCGCCGACCACAGGCCGGAGTTGAAGTCGGTGAACAACGTGTGTCCCTTCCACGGCATTGCATTCATCACGAACGGCGCGTTGGCGGTAAACGCCTTGGCGTCGTACGGCTTGAACACCGCAATCTCGCGGCCCTGGTCGGCCAGGTTGCCGAGCAGCTCGCCGCTCACGTCCACGAGCCGCACGCCGCCGTCATAGTACGCCTGGTAGAGCACATCGTCCTGCACGATGATATCGTGCGAGCCGAAATCCTCGAGGTGATAGCGCGCCACCTTCTTCGGGTGCATCGGGTCCGTGAAGTCCACGACGTGGGTGTATCCGCCCGATGTCTGCGCCACGCCGCCGGCCGTCGTCATCGAGTTGCGGTAGTTGGTGCCTTCCCACACGCGTCCTTCACGGCTCATCTCCTCGTCGCCGATGAACAGGTAGGTCTTGCCCGTCGACTTCTGGAAGTACGGGAAGATCTCATGGCCGCTGTTGATGGGAAACACCGTGATGAGTTTCGGCTTCTCGATCGTCCCGCCGTACTTCCCGTTGCCGACGTCCACCACCACGGTACCCGCTCCGCCCTGCGCTGAATACGCGATGCCATCGCGCACCCAGAGATCGTGCAGGCGGGCGTTCGGGTGGCGGTACTCGCTCACGTACTTCGGCTTGTAGATGTCCTTCACGTCGATGATGACGTACTTGGCGCCACCGGATACGGCGAAGAGATGGTCGTTGGTGGCGAACATGTTGTGCACGCCGCCCGTCAGCTCCTGGTCGAAGGTGGAGGCCACCTTGGGGTGAGCGGGATCCGCGAGGTCGAGCAAGACAACGCCATTCACGCGATTGGACGCTCCCTCGCGCGACAGTGCGCCGTAGCGGCTGTCAGGGGAGATGGTGACGTCGTTGATCGTGCGAGCATCCACCTTCACCGAGTCGGTCTTGACGATGTTCGCCATGTCGGTGATGTCGAACATGATGGCGTAGCCGTCACCGCCCCACGTCCCGACGAGCACGTAGTCACGGCCATTCTTGCCGGTGAATGGCCACAGGTCCGACGTATGCGTGTTCGAGATGTTGCCGCGCCCCTGGACCGTGATGCGCTGCCGCACGTCGCGCGGGCGGACGTCGATCACCGTTTCGGCGTCGGCGGAGCCGGAGCGCGCCACGATCCGGTAGCGTCCGGGATGATTGCCGGCGAACAGGTAGCGTCCGTTCAGGTCATCGATGATGCCGGAGCCGCCGGGCGCGGCGATCGAGTCATCGGGCGTGTAGATGAAGCTCCACTCGATCGGCGCATCGGTGACCGCGCTGCCGTCCGCCCGCCGCGGGGTGCCGGCCAGATGCACGACATCGCCCGTGCGCACCGAGACGTCCTTGATATCCAGGTCGATGCGAGACACAGGGTTGCTGGCGACAGTGTACCGCTTCTCGGCGCGTGCACCCTCGACGTCGGCCGAAATCGTGGCCCTGCCGGCCTTGAGTCCGGTGACGTTGCCGAACCGATCGACGCGGGCGACGCTCGGATCCGAGCTCGTCCACCGCACAGCGAGGTTCTTCCGCTCCATTCCGCCCGGCAGGTAGCCATGCGCGACATGCGGGAGGGTGACGCGAGTGTACAGGCGGCCAGGACCGGGGACGATCTCGAGGCGGCTCATCTTCGGCCAGGTGACTGACACGGGAATGTCCAGCGTGACCGATGCCGCGCCGGCGAGACCGGCGGCCGACGCCGTGGCGACGAACGTGCCCGCTTGGAACACCTTGACCTGTCCGTCGCTGAACATGATGGAACGCCGAGGCCCTCCAACGCGTACCAGAGCGTTCGGAACGACCTTTCCCTGCGCGTCGTAGGCCGTGACCTTGAAGGGCATCGAGTCGCCCGCCTGCAAGGTGATCTTCGCCGGTTCTGCGACGAGGCGCGCAATGGGCACGGCGGCTTCCTGGGCATCGGCCGAGAAAGCGAACAGGGCGGCGATCGCACCCGCCGTCACGCTGCTCGCGATGCGACGAATTACTCGCGGTAGATTCATTGGCACGTTCACGGTTGGCCTGTCACTAAAGGGAAGACATCATCATGGCTCTCCTTCATACGGCTCGCAAGGCAATCGCGCTGACGATTGCGCTGACAGTGGCCGTCGCATTCCTCGCTGCACGATCTCGCGCCGAGGCACAGGCGCCAGCGGTGACGCCCGTGGCGCCGACGAGCAATTACTGGGTGTATGTCGGAGCCGAGTCGGCGGACCTCATGCATCGCATTCGCTTCGGCCCCGGCGGCACCGTCGTGGAGAAGACCATTCCCGTGGGTGAGTTCGCCGCGGAGATGGAAGGGCCGCACGGACTCACCATCTCGCGGGATGGCAAGTTTCTATTCATGACGACGGGTCACGGCTTTCCCGACGGAAAGCTGTGGAAGTATGCACTTGGTCCGGACACCCTCGTGGGAAAGGGCACGCTCCTCGGCAACTTCCCGGCGTCCATCGACGTCACACCCGACGGGCTGTACACGATGTCCGCCAACTTCAACCTGCACGGCGACATGGTGCCGTCCACGGTGTCGGTGGTCTATACACCGACCAACACCGAGATCGCCCGCGTCGTCACCTGCGTCATGCCCCACGGCAGCAAGCTCGATCCGAGCGGGCAGTTCCAGTATTCCGGCTGCATGATGGACGACCAGCTGGTGGAGATCGACGCGCGCACGTTCAAGGTGTCGCGTCGCTTCTCGCTCGCCAAGGGCAAGGAGGGTCCGCTGCCTGCCGAGGACGAGCATGCAATGCACACCGCGCCGACAACGAGCACCGGCGTTCCGGTGGACCCCGCCGACGTGGGATATCAGGGCATGAAGCACACGATGACACCGAACTCCTGCTCGCCCACGTGGGCCCATCCGTCGGTCGACGGTGCGAAAGTGTTCGTCGCCTGCAACAAGGCGGACGAGATTCTCGAGGTCGATCGCAAGACCTGGTCGATCTCCCGCCGGATGAAGACGGGTCGCGGGCCGTACAACCTGCATGTCACGCCGGACGGCAAGCTGCTGCTGGCGACGCTCAAGCAGGGGGCAATGTTCGAGGTCTTCGACATCGGCACCGGGCAATCGCTCGCGCGTCTGAAGAATTCCTCCACGGTGGCCAACGGCATCGCCGTGACCTCCGACTCACGCTACGCGTTCGTGAGCAGTGAAGGCGTGGGCGCTGCGCCGGGAAAGGTGGATGTGTACGACCTGCGCGCATTGGCGAAGGTCGGCACGGTGGACGTGGGGCAGCAGGCGGGCGGAATCGCGTTCTGGAAGATGGAGGCGGCGGCGAAGTAGCGGGTGAATCGACGTGACTCCTCGGCCGCTCACCAGATTGCGGAAGCTCTGCCTCGCTCTACCTCAGGCCGTGGAAGTCGAAGCGTGGAGCGAGCCCACGTTCCGAGTGAACAAGAAGCTGTTCGCGATGTACTCTACCTGGACGGCACGGTGGATTGGGGCGAGTTGGAGGAGCTGCTGACGGATGCCTACCGACTCATAGCGCCGAAGCGGCTCGCAGCGCTCCTGTCGAGTGAGTGACGTCGGCCGCGCGGTGATGCGCTCCGCGCGCCAGAGCGCGCGCTGCGGGCGTGGAGATCACCCGTCGAGATATGGCGCCAGATAGGGAGTCATGACTCTCAGCGAACGGGACATCGGCGACATCGATGGCTGGACGACGCGAGTGTCGGCGAGCACTTTTCCAGGTCACGATCGCATGTCGCCTTCACTCCTCATGCCTCCAGATGCGCCGCGTCGACATTCATTACTGCCCTGTCTGACCCGTCAAGACAGTGATCGCCGCCCGTGTGGCGGCGGAGCTCACGGCCAATCCCGCGCTCGACGTCCATCAGCAGACCGGTGGACTCGGCGAGTTGCGTGTACAGGTGGATGGCGCTGACGTCGTCGACACGAATCGGCTCTGGTACCCGACGCCTGCGTCCGTCGTGTCCCGGGTCAACGCATATCTTGGACGTCAATGAGAGACACTCGCTAAAATGACCTATCGCTTCGCGTGCACGGTTGCCGTGTCGAGTCTCGCGCTCTGCCTTACCTTTCCCGGGAGGGTGCTCGCGCAATCGCCCGCGAGAGTACCGAACGCCAGCATCAGGGAGGGGAGCGCGATGTCGCGGGCAAACGGAACGTTCGAGGTGAAGGTCGCTCCGCAGCCGGCCGACGCATATGCCGACGGCGCGACGATGGGCCGGCTGACGCTCGACAAGCAGTTCCGAGGCGATCTCGAGGGCACGAGCAAGGGACAGATGCTCACCGCGATCACATCGGTGAAGGGGTCGGCAGGGTACGTCGCTGTCGAGCTCGTGAGCGGCACGATCGCGGGACGCGGTGGTAGCTTCATGTTGCAGCACAGCGGAACGATGAGTCGTGGTGCGCAGGTGCTCACACTTACCGTGGTGCCCGATTCGGGTACCGACGGCCTCACCGGACTCTCCGGCACGATGGTGATCATCATCGCGAACGGGTCGCATGCGTACGAGTTCGACTACTCGTTGCCCGGCGCGCCCTGACGTACGACCTGCCGTGTGCGTCGTGAGCGCGATTCCCGCGACTCTCGCCGACTCGGTCTTCTCATTCCGGGCATCAGGCATTGGCGAAGAAACCCAACTACGATTTCGAGAAGCGCAAGAAGGAGCAGGACCGCAAGAAGAAGAAGGATGCGAAGCGTGAGGAGCGCCTGCTGCGCAAGCGCGGTGACGGCGAACCGGACGGCGATCCGGATGGTGAGCCGACGGACGAGGAAGCGCCGGCGGAGGATGGCCGGTAGGCGTCCGACGCTGCTCGGCATTCCGCATGACGCGAGCTCGTCGTTCCTGCGTGGGGCGGCGAGTGCGCCCACATTCATCCGGCGGGCACTCGCATCGCCCTCCACGAACAGCTGGTCGGAATCGCTTCGCGACCTCACCGACGGCACCGGGTTGCGCGATGCGGGGGACGTGGACCTGTCGCGTGGCTCGGACCCACGCGTCGAGATCGAGCGCGCCGCCCTCGATGTGATGCGCGGAGATGGACGACCGATCGGGCTGGGCGGAGACCATTCGGTGTCACATCCGTTGGTGCGAGCGGCGCGATCGGCGCACCCACGGCTCACCGTATTGCACCTGGACGCGCACGCGGATCTGTACGAGGAGTTCGAGGGCGATCGCCACTCGCATGCCTGTCCCTTCGCGCGCATCATGGAGGAGGGGCTGGCAGACCGCCTCGTGCAGATCGGCATCCGTACGCTGAACGCGCATCAGCGCCTGCAGGCGACTCGGTACGGCGTGGAAATCATCGACATGCGCGCGTGGGCGGCGGGCGCACGAGCTATGGTCGATGGGCCGGTTTACCTGTCGATCGATCTCGACGCGTTGGACCCTGCCTTCGCGCCCGGAGTTTCGCACTGGGAGCCTGGCGGGCTCACGGTGCGGGAGATGATCTCGATCGTGCAGGATGTGGGTGGGCACATCGTTGCAGCCGATGTCGTGGAGTTCAATCCCGCGCGCGATCCCTCGGGGGTGACCGCGTTCGTCGCGGCGAAGCTTGTGAAGGAGGTGGCGAGCCGCATGCTCACCGACGACAGTCTCGTGACCTGACGCGTCCGCGAACGCGGCCGCCCGCTAGCGTGTCGTTCGAAGCACCAGGAGCGCACTGCCCACCGCGCGCTCGCCCGTCGCGTCGGACGGCGTGTTCACGATGGCGCCGTCGATCACCATCGTTGTCGATCCGCCGCCGTCGAAATTGAGCGCCTGCCACGCCCCGAGGCGGCGCATCTGCTCGGCGAGCTCCACGAGGGTCATGCCGGCGCTTCTGGCTGAGCGGCCATCCACGACGAGTAGCCAGAGCACACGTCCGTCGCGCGAGTAGCCAATGGCCGTGCGGGGATGCCGCACTTCGGCGTTCCGCGAAATCGTTCCCTCGACGACGGCTGACGCGCCGGCGACGTTGCGACCGTCGTGCAGGATGCGCGGCCAGCCGCCGATGATCAGCGCCGGGGCACGGCCGCGAGACGGTCGCGGAAGCGTCGTGAGCAGCACGCGTACCGTATCGCCCTCCGCCATGGCTCGCACTTCATCGGCTCGCGCGCCATACGCGCTCAGCACGGCTCCTCGCCGAGGAATTGGTGTACCCGATGCTTCAGCCAGCGCGCCCCGACGCACGTAGATCGCGGTGTCGCCCAGAACGCCAGCCACGGCGAGCGGTGCTTCCACGGTCCGCCGCGTCGTGTCGCGCGGTGTGGCGCTTCCGTACCGCGGCGTGAACAGGGCTGCGCCTTCGTGTGTGCCGGTCGGGACCGCATTCAGCGTGATCACCGGGGTCATGCGCGTCTTCGCCCAGACGCGTCCATCGAACAGGAAGCGATCGATCGACGGGTGGCCCGCCGAGTCGATCGCGAACTGGGCATGCACATTATCGTAGGTGTCGTAGGGAGAATCGGTCACTTTCAGACCCTTCCACCACTCGCCGTCGATCACCTGGTTGTTCTCGCTCTCGCCCGAGACGAGATCGAAGAAATCGGCGTTCACGGCGGCCAGCACCTTGCGGCCGGGCCCCGTGGTCCGCCTGGCCATGGACGACGTACGCTCGCGCGCGCGCAGCGAGTCGTACGCGCGCGTCTGCCGCAGCGCGATGTCCGCTCGGCGGAGGTCCACCCGCACGACGCTCACGATCCAGGGACCGCGCGGGTCGGCGAACTGGTGATATGCCACGCCCGGCGCGAGCGAGCGTGCGGAGATCGTGTCGAGCGACTGTGCGCAGATCTCCACCGGACTGGCGACGAAACAGAGCGCAGCGGCGGACGTGATGCGCAGGGCGGCATCGTGAAGCGACGGCATCGGTGGCCTTTCTCCGGGGTGTGACGTATAATCTCGCCACGTTCACAGGTGGCGCGAGTGCACTCCGTGTGACACCTGCCGTTCCTGCCGCACTCGCTGTCCCTCCACCCCTCCAGGAGAATGTCGCTCATGCGACCCTTGCCGCTTCGCCTGCTCGCCGCCGCACTCTGCCTGACCGCGTTCGCGGTACGCGCACACGCCCAGAACACCGTGGTCCTGGAAGGCATCGTGCGCACGGCGGCAGGTCCGCTCGGCGGAGGTCCACCCGCACGACGCTCACGATCCAGGGACCGCGCGGGTCGGCGAACTGGTGATATGCCACGCCCGGCGCG
>JBDSSY010000266.1:0-4432 GCA_039928585.1 Gemmatimonadaceae bacterium
CGCTGGCGCCGCGGATGGAGCGCGACTGCACGCGCGTCACGCCCGCGATCACACCGACCGCTTCCTCCAGGGGCTGGGTGATGGAGAAGACCACCTGCCGAGCGCCAAGGGCGGTGCCCTCCGCCACGATGGTGATGCGCGGAAACTGGAGCTCGGGATAGATCGCCGACGGAAGCATGAGTGCCGCCCTGATGCCTGCGACACACAGCAGCGCGACGGCGAGGTAGACGAAGCGACGTTGACTGCCGATGACGCCGGCGAGCGACCCGCGCTCCGGGGCCGCGGTGTCGCCTGGCAGCGGGCCGTTCATGGCCGCGCGGCTGCGGAGGGCGAGACTCGCGCGCTGTCCGCCAGCCCGTAGGCGCCTGTGGTGACGACCCGTTCCCCTCCTCGGAGACCCGAACGAATTTCCGCCCTCGTGCTCGTCCGGCCGCCGAGCGTCACCACGCGCGCGCGCGCGATGCCCGCCGGGTCGACCACGAAGATCCTGAACCGACCCGGTTGGTCAGTGGAGACCAGTGCCTCCACCGGAACCACGACCGCGTCGGCGCGCTCCTCCACCGCGATTGAGCCGGTCACGCTCTCACCCAGCCGGAGCGCGCGCAACGGCGAGGTGACATGCACCCGCACCTGCACCGATCGCGAGGCGCTGTCCACCATCGCGCCAACCGATTCGACGATGCCGAATCCGAGCGATCGGTCATCGATCGCGTCACCCGACGACAGCTCGACCCGCCTGCCCGGGAGCACGGCGCTCGCCTCGGCCGGCGCGACAGCCAGGACGACGTCGAAAGTGCGCGGGTCGGCGATCTCGACCAGCACCTGTCCCGCGTCGGCGGCGGCGCCGAGCACGGCGACCATGCGCGTGATGACGCCGTGCATCGGCGAGCGCAGCACCGAGAGCCGTGCGGCGCGCGAGGAAACCAGCGCATCGCTGCGTGCCTTCGCGAACTCCGCGGCCGCCGCCTCCACATCCTTTCGTGGGAGAATTCCCTCGTTGGCGAGGCGCTGCGCGCGTTCCTGGTTGCGTTGCGCCGCCGCGAGCGCGGCGCGGCTCGCGGCCGCCGCCGCGTCGAAGGGTGCCTGCTCGAACTCGACGAGCCGCTGACCCGACGTGACACGCTCGCCCTCCGCCACGTACACGCGCGAAATTCGCGTCGGGGCCGGTGCGCTGAGCGCGGCCTGATGTCCCGGACGGCCCACGACGCTCCCGATCGCGGAAAGCGTGCGCGTGATCGGCTCGACCGACGCGATGGCTGTCGTGACCGCAACGAGCGGCATCGCCGGTTCTCCCGCCGCCTCGTCCGATGTTCCGCAGGCGATGACGGAGAGTGCGAGCGCCGCCCTCGCGATGATGACTGGCATCGCGCACCGACGGCGACCATGAGTCCTGCGCGAAACGATCATTCCGGCGGCGGTATCTGGGTGAGCGCGCGTAGCTCGGACTCCACCGTCAGGAGCGCTGCCGTGTCGGTGATGTACTGCCCCATGACCTCGCGCGCGCTCCGGCGTGCCTCCAGCACCGCGGGAAGCGCCGATGCGCCCTCGCGGTAGGCGACGAGCGATCTCGTCGCCACACGTTCGGCGCGAATCACGAGATCTCGGTCGCGGGCGATGCGCTCCCGAAGGGAATTGCGCTCGCGGACGCGGTCGATGACTCGCTGCCGAACCAGCAGGCGCGTCACGGCGAGGTCGGCGGCAGCCCGATCGCGCTCCGCCCGGGCCACGGCGATTGGTCCCTGGTTGCGATTCAGAAATGGAAGCGGGATCGACGCGCCGATCAGCGGGAGCGCGCGGTTCGGATCGTTCGATCCGGGATCGCCCCACTCCACTCCTGCTTGCAGGGATGGCACACCGATGACGTTCCGTCGCTCACGGGCCACTGCGAGCTCGGCCGCCTCGAGCGTCGCCTCGGCCGCGGCGATTCCCGGCGCGCTGGCTGTCATCGGTGCGCCGGCAGTGCGTGACGTGCCCCCGGCTGTGCTGTCCGATTCGATCAGCCGCCGGCTCTCATCTCCGGGTGCGAGCAGGAGCGAGTCAGCCAGCACGATCGTGGCGCCGTCCGCCACGATGCCCATGAGCGTCTGCACGGTGAGCACGGCGCTCAGGTACGTCGCCGAATCCGCCGCTGCCACGTTGGTCTGCTGGCCTGCGATGATGGTCGCGAGATCGACGTCGAGGTCGCTCGCATCGCCTGCATCACGGCGAGCGACGGTCATCGCGCGCAGTGCATCCGCGTCACGGGCTGTCGTGCGCGAGAGGCGAAGCCTGGCCTGCGCCGCAAGCGCCATCGTGTAAGTGGTGTCCACGTCCATCGTCGCCATCGCTCGCTCCGACGCAAAGCGCAGCCGCGCCGCGCGAACTGTCGCCGAGGCCGCGCCGACCCGTGCGCGGCGGAACGCGGGCAATTCGATCGGGACGTCGAGCAGCACGTGCTTCCGGGGCGGCGACTGGGAGTACGTCGTGGCGACCGACGGATTCGGCAGCGCCCTGGCCGTGATCAGCGCCGCGCGCGCCGCGGCCGTGTCCGCACGCGCGAGCGTGACACGCGGCCCCGCAAGCAGTGCGGCCCGATTCGCGTCCGCGCGCGTGACGTGCATCTGCGCGCTCGCGGCATGTGGCATTCCGGCGATCAGGAGTACGGCGGCAGCCAGCAAGCGCTGCGAGTGTGCTGAGGAGGGATGAGCCACCGTCGGAACGCTAGTGCGGCGACCTGTCACCATGATGACAGCAGTGCCGTTATGTGGTCGCGTGCTCCGGCAGCTCGTCGTTCAGGAACGACACCGTCACGCGCACCCCCTGCCCGGGCTCCGAGACGATGCGCAGGCGCGCGCCGTGCGCCGATGCGATCCACTGGGCGATGGAGAGACCCAGCCCCGCGCCACCACTCCGCGAGCGGGCCGGGTCGCCGCGGTAGAATCGCTCCAGCACGTGGGGAAGCTGGTGTGCGGGAATGCCGCAGCCGGAGTCCTCCACGGTGAGAGTCGGCTGCGGCTCGGGCTGAACGCGCACCCGCACCGTGCCGCCCGACGCGGTGAACTTCACGGCGTTGTCCAGCAGGATCACCACGAGCTCACGCACGAGCAGGGCGTCGCCAACGATGGGCGTCTCCTCGAACTCGTCCACCACCAGTGTCACACCGCTGGCATGCGCCAGCGTGCGCACCGAGACGGCCGCGTCCAGTACGACATCGTCGAGGAAGAAGCGGTCCCGCGCGACCGGACGTTCTCCCGCATCGGCTCGCGCCAGCGTGAGCAGGTCGTCCACCACGCGGCCGAGCCGCGCTGCCTCGTGGCCCATGCCGCGCAGTGCCGCCGCATACTCCGATGGCGTTCGCTCTGCCTGGAGCGCGACGTCCGCTCGCGTGCGCAGCACGGCGATGGGGGTGCGGAGCTCGTGTGCCGCGTCGGCCATGAAGCGTCGCGTGTATGCGATGGAGCGCTCCACTGGCGCGGTGGACTTCCGCACGAGGAAGTACCCGCCGCCGAGCAGCAGCACCACGGCAGCAAGGGCCGCAGCTCCGAAGGCGGCGATGAGCGCCGCGTACCGGTCGCCCAGCTCGACATTGTCAGCCACGGCCACTGCGACGAGCAGTTGTCCGGACGCGAGGCGAAATCGCTCGGCGTGCAAGGAGAGCGTGTGGTCCCGCTCGAGATCCTGCTCATCCGAGTGCACGCCGGTGGCGGCCGCCTGCCGCGCCGCCGCGCGGATCCAGTCGCTCGCCACGGTGGGCGTGACCGGCACGCCGGCGCTGTCGAGCAGGTAGAGCGCGCGGTCGGGAATGTGAATCTCGTCCACGGCGTCCACCACGTCGCCGCGCGCACCCTTCGACTCGCGCTCGCGAATGCGTGCCGCATTCACGAGTTCGTGCGATGCCGCCGCCAGCGAATCACTGAGCTGTCGTGCGAACTGCGCGTGGATCGCCGCGTACAGCCCACTGCCCAGCAACAGGAGGATGAGTCCGAACGTCGCGGCATACCACGCCGTCAGTCGGCGGCGGAGTTGCACCAGCGGCTGGACGACCAGCGTCGCGCCGCCACGTTCCGTCACGGACCAAGGCGGTATCCGGCGCCGCGCATGGTGTGAATCAGCTTCGGCTCGAAGTCGTCGTCGATCTTGCGGCGCAGCCGCCGGACCAGCACTTCGAGCACATTGGTGAATGGGTCATGATTGTCGTCCCAGACGTGCGCCGTGATCGTCGCGCGATCCAGCACCTCGTCCGGATGCAGCGCGAAGCATTCGAGCAACGCGAACTCCTTGGCAGTCAGCTCGATCACTCGGCCACCTCGATGCGCACGACGTGCCGCGAGGTCGATCTCCAGGTCGGCGATCGTCACCGTACGCGGCGCGAGCGCCGGCCGTCGTCGCGCGAGCGCCCGGACGCGCGCGCGAAGCTCCTGCAGGGCGAACGGCTTGGTGAGATAGTCGTCGG
>JBDSSY010000267.1:0-4907 GCA_039928585.1 Gemmatimonadaceae bacterium
CGCACATTGCTGTCGCGCCACTGATCCTTGCTCTTTCCGTCGCCGAGCCAGTAGTCGGCCAGGCCGAACCCGCCGGTGTACCCGATCTTGCCATCCACCACCACCACACGCACGTGCGATCGGTCACTCGCATTGTGGATGGCATACCAGTGGAGCTGCCGCAGTAACCCGATCTCCACGCGCGCGGCGCGAAGACTGTCGGCCCACTCCTTCTTCAGGTTCTGCGAGCCGAACGCGTCGAGCACGAACAGCACCCGCACCCCCGCGCGTGCGCGCTCCTTGAGGATGACGGCCATGGTATCGGCCACGGCGCCGGGCTGCGAGTAGTACATCTGCACGGTGATCGTGCGCTGGGCAGCGCGCAGGTCGCGCCAGAGATTCGTGTATACGTCCCCGTTGTTCACCTGCTGCACTGCATTCCCCTGTGTGAGCTGGATGCCGGTGTACAACGACATCGATCGCGCAAACAACGAATCGGTGACCGCTGGCGGACCGTTCGCATCCCCGATCGAGACCACCGCCTGCACTGGCGTGCCCCGCGTCAGGGAGAGGATGCCGATGAGCGTGAATGCACCAACGGCGAGAATGCCCAGCACGACCGAGACGCGCTTGAGGCGGAGTATTTTTCGCATTTGGCACCTCCGCATCACATACTTCGTGCCACGAGGCCGAGTCCGGTAGTTCGGCAGGATGGTGGACGGCTCGCTGCTCAATGATGCTGGACGCATTGCGATCTCTCACCCGCGAGGGCGAAGACGATGGAGTTTGCGGGACGCAGCATCGTGCTCACGGGTGTCGGGCGCGAGGGTCAGGTCGGCGAGGCTGTTGCGCAAGCCTTCGCCGAGCGCGGCGCGCGCGTCTTTCTCGTCGACCACACCGAGGCGAACGTACGCGCCCGCGCCGAGGCGCTGCTCGCGCGCGGTCTCCGGGCTGCATATCTCGCGGCCGATCTCACCGATGTCGCGGCCACCACGAAACTTGCCGAGCGGGTGCGCGATGCGACGGCCGGCCGCGTGCACGCCATCGTTCATCTTGCGGGCGGATTCGCATCGAGCGGGCCCGTTGCCGAGAGCGATCCCGCGACCTGGCAGCGCCAGCTCGCCATGAACGCCACCACCGCGTACCTCACGGCGCGCGCCTTCCTGCCGCTGCTGCGCTCCACCAAGGGGTCGCTCGTGTTCTTCGCGAGCGAGGCCGTGCTTCCAGGTGCGCGCGCAGCGAACGTGTCGGCGTACGTGGCGTCCAAGAGCGCCGTCGTCGCCCTCATGCAGGCGATCGCGCAGGAAGAGCACGCGCACGGCGTCCGCGCAAATGCGGTGGCCCCCGCGACGATCCGCACCGCGGCCAACATTGCCACGATGGGCGCGGAGGCACCGATGGTTACGCGCGAGGCGGTGGCGGACGTCGTCCTCTGGCTCTGCTCCGACGCATCGCGCGCCGTCAACGGTCAGCTCGTGCCGGTGCGTTGACGGCCGCGAGCGAGCGAGCGTCAACGCTCCGGCTCGGGGTCGGCGCATGAGTGTCGGCGCGCGACGCCGGGTTGCCGCCCGGGCAATTCGGCTGGATCGGTCGCTCGAAGCGCTCCCGCTATTTCGATTGAGCGACTCCGCTGACGACGCCGCCATCACCTATGCCGACGGCAGCGGAGGTCGGTGGCGAGTCATTCCCGCTCCGGGCGACCGGCTCCCGGGGACGTTCGATCAGGACGTGTATGTCGAGTTGATGCGTCGATTCCACGAAGCGGGTGACCCGGACGACGGAGCCATCACTTTCACGCTCCACGCGTTCCTGCGCGCCATGAACCGCCGCGTCGACGGTCGAACCTATGAGCAGTTGCGCGGTGCGCTGAGCCGGCTCGAGCGCACGACGCTCGAATCACAGGGCGTGTACGAGAGCGCATCCACGCACTCCCGCGGCGACCTGCGTTTCACGCTGCTCGCCGCCGTGGCGGTCGAGCGCCGGCGCACGCTCGATCGCGAGCAGCTGCCGTTGTTCGAGTCCATCGCGACAGCCGAACCGGGCGTGGCCCGCGTGGTCCTCTCGTCCATCATCCGGGACAACCTCGCGGCCGACCACGTCGTGAGCTTGTCCGCGGTGTCGTATTGGTCCCTCGAATCCCCGGTGGCCCGCCGGCTCTACCGCCTGCTGGAGGTCGCCCGGGCCGACGGCCGGCTCACCTGGAGAATCGGGCTGGACAAGCTCGCCGAGCAGCTTCCACTGGCACAACGATACCCTTCGCACCTGCAGCGCGTCCTTCAACCAGCGCATGACATGCTCGTTGCACAGGGAATCCTCCGGAACGCCGCCATTCGCCAGCAGCAGCGCGAGTGGTACGTCGATTACATGCTGGGCTCCCGACCAGCCTGACCGCCCACACGCCCCATGACACTGAAGCTCACGACTCCCCTCCGCCGCGAGATCGACATCGACGGCGAGCCGTTCACCATCGTCGTCTCGGCTGACGGAATCCGGCTGACCCGCAAGCGCTTTCGCTCCGGCCGCGCCATCAGCTGGCGAGCCCTCTGGGAAAGCGGCATCGACGTGGCTGGTGCAGCCCAGGCGCCGGATGGATCGGCGTAACCGCTCCGTCCCAAACGTCCATCTCACCGCTGGCGTCACCGCGCGCGGAACCTGCGATGCAGGTTGGCGTATTCTATAGACAGCACTCCTTTCACCAGCAGGCCCAGGCATGCTTCGTCGTCGCTCCGCTCTCGCCGCCCTCGTTCTGCTGCCCGTCCTCGCGGGTGGCTTCCTCGCGCAGGATCGCGCGTCGGCCGACGGGGCCCGGTTGCTCGATCAGGTCTTCAACCTCGTGTCGCAGCGTTTCGTGGACACCGTCGGCTCGGCGGCGCTCTACGAAAAGGCCGCGCGCGGCGTCGTGAAGGAGCTCAACGATCCCTATAGCGAGCTCTTTTCCCCGAAGGAACTCGCCGCGTTTTCGCAGCAGACCAACGGCAAGTACGCCGGCATCGGCATGCAGATCCAGGATCTGCAGGGCGCCATCACGGTGATCACGGTCTTCCCGCACACACCCGCCGAGGCCGGCGGTGTTCGCGAGGGCGACCGGATCGTCTTCGTGGATTCGCTCTCCACGCGTGGCTGGACGACCCAGAAAGTGTCCGACTACCTCATCGGCAAGCCGGACACGCGTGTGACCGTGAAGTTCAGCCGCCCGGGTGTCGCCGAGCCCATTACGATGAATTTCACGCGAAAGGTCATTCATATACCGGCCGTGCCGTATGCGATGATGCTCGACAATCGCATCGGCTACGTGCCGGTCCAGCGCTTCAACGAGACGTCGTCGCAGGAAGTGGCCGATGCCGTCGCGCGGTTGTCCAAGGAAGGGGCCAGGGGCATCGTGCTCGACATGCGCGGCAATCCCGGCGGCATCCTCGAGCAGAGCATCCAGATGTCCAATCTGTTCCTCCGGAGCGGACAGGAAATCCTGAGCGTGCGCTCGCGCGCGGCGGAGCCACAGAACTTCGGTACCACCGGGAACGCGCTCTTCCCCACGATTCCGCTCACCGTCCTGACCGACGAGGGTTCGGCGTCTGCCAGCGAGATCGTCGCTGGAGCGCTGCAGGACCACGATCGCGCCCTCGTCGTTGGATCCACCAGCTTCGGCAAGGGGCTCGTTCAGACGCTCTTTCCGCTCGACGGCGGCTACGCGCTCAAGATCACGACGGCCAAGTGGTACACGCCGAGTGGCCGCAGCATCCAGCGCGAACGGAAGTTCGAGAATGGTCGCTTCGTGGAAGAGAAGCCCGACTCGGCAGAGACCGAGGCGAAGAAGAAGGCACGGCCGGCCTTCCGGTCTGACGCGGGACGCATCGTGTACGGCGGCGGCGGCATTACGCCCGACGTGCTCGTGCGCGATGATACGCTGACGACGCCTGAGCAGGCGTTCACCAAGGCGATCGCGCCCAAGTCGCAGGACTTCTTCGTCATCGTGAACGATTTCACGCTCGAGAAGTCGCGTGGGCTGTCGAAGGACTTTCGCGTGCAGCCGCAATGGCGCGACGAGTTCTACGGGCGGCTCACGGCGAAGGGCGTCACGACGGACCGCACGCAGTACAATGCCGCGAGTCGCTACGTCGATCGTCTCCTCGAGCAGCGGGTTTCGCGAATCGTCGCTGGCGATTCCACGGCAAAGCGCCGCGATATCCGGTTCGATGCGCCCTTGCGCAAGGCGATGGAGTTGATGGAAAAGGGGCAGAGCCAGAAGGACCTCTTCACCCTCGCCGCGGCCATGCCGGTGAAACCGTAACGACGGTGCACGGTGAACCGTAAACGGTGAACCGTAGCAGGGATGGGACGCGAGCGGCGAACGGCACATCGGACTTAGTCCGGTGTGCCGTTTCCGGTTCACGGTTCACGGTTCACGGTTCACGGTTATTTTCTGCTCTCATGCGCCTTCATCTCCTTGTCGTTGCCGGCATCTTCGCCTGCGCGCCGAACCAGCCTGCTGTCAGTCACGCTGCCACGAGTGGCGCGAGTGTCTCGAGTGCCCGCGGCAAGGAACCGCACCTTCGCAACATCCGGCAACTCACCCGGGGCGGAGAAAACGCCGAGGCGTATTTCAGCAGCGATGGCCGCGAGCTCGTGTTCCAGAGCTCCCGCGACGGCCGCACCTGCGATCAACAGTTCGTGATGAAGGTCGATGGCTCCGCACTGCGCCGCGTGTCCACCGGTACGGGCAAGACGACGTGCGGGTTTTTCTACGCTGGCGACGAGCGTATCCTGTTCGGGTCGTCACATTCCCTCCAGACCGAATGCCCCGCGAAGCCCGATCCCTCGAAAGGCTACGTCTGGCGGCTCGATCCGTTCGACATCTATACCGCGCGAACGGATGGCTCGGATCTGAGGCGCCTCACCGATTACGGCGTCTACACCGCGGAAGCGGTCGT
>JBDSSY010000268.1:0-3539 GCA_039928585.1 Gemmatimonadaceae bacterium
CCTGCTCGAAGAATCTGACCTGCTCGCCAAGTGGCCAGCCGCGAACAATCTTGCGAAGGGTGTTGGGTGACGAATCGGTCACGAAGCGCGACTCGTCCAGGCGGGCGGGCAGAACGTTGCAGCGGCCCACGCCGCTAATGAGAATCTTGCGGCCCCCGTCTCGAGTCCGTTCGAGCAGCAGGACGTCCGCGCCTGACTCAGCGGCGAAGATGGCGGCCATCGTGCCGGCCGCACCGGCCCCGATCACGGCTACGCGTCGCGTCATCGCGTCAGCACGCGTGCACGCCGACCGCGCCGGCGGGGATGTAGAGCAGCGGGCGTCGCATGGCGAATCGTAGCGCCGCGTCGCGCGCCCCGCCACGATGCAACGCGCGCTGCTGGCCCATTGCCCGCGAACCCCTTATGCTCCAAAGGGTATTGCGTCGCTTGCCTCACTGGCCTCGACATCACCGCGCAGGAGTTCGTGACCCGTCGCTCCATCGGATCGCGCTGGCTGATCCTCGTCCTGTCCGCCGTGCAGATCGCGCTGCCCGGGGTCGCGGCGTTGGCAGATGCGAGCATCGAGCGAGAGTCTGCGGCCCGTGGCGTCGTCGCGGCGCACATCGAGACTCGAACCGGCGGTGCGTGCGCGCGCATTCACCCGGCGGAGTGCGCGCTGTGCCAGGCAGCCTGCGCGAGTTTCGTGCGTCCGGACGCCCAGCCGCTGGCATCGGCGCCGCGACGCACCACTGCGGCAGGGACACTCGTGGTCCGCAGCCGCGCTGCCGATGCGGGGAGCGGGGGGGAATCTCGCCCGCGCGCTCCACCGGCGATGTCGTGACTCGTTCGGATCGTCGCACTCGCGGCTGACCGAACGCTGCGTGGCCCCCTCACGGGGTGCCGTCGCATCTGCACGACCATCGCATTCGTGCTCGATCGGCCGCCGGCCTCCTCGACGCGCCTGCTCAATTTCGTGACGCAAGGGAACGCGCCGCGACTTCAAAGAGCGATCATGACCAATTCCGTACCAGTGAACTTCCGTCGCGCGATCACCGTCGCCACGGTCCTCCTTCTGGCTGCCAGCTCGGACGCACGCGCGGCCAGCGGGCCACACGCTCGGTCGTTCGATCCACGCCGAGGTCCCTCGGTGCGCGGCGTCGTCGTCGATAGCGGCGGCCGTCCGATCGCTGACGTACAGGTCGTCGTCAACCGGCTCAACAGAACCGCGGTCACGAACGACTCTGGCCGCTTCTCCTTCACCGGACTTCCAGCGGGGAGCTATCACCTCACGGCGATCCAGCTCGGATATCGACCGGGACATTCCGACATCGTCATCGGCAGCGACGAGTCCGATGTCGTCATCCGCATCACGATGGCGCGGGCGACATCGATCACGCAGCTGGGCGCCGTGCAGGTGACCGCCACCCCCATCGGCACCGATCCGCGTGACGTGGCGCAGTCGACGACCGAACTCTCGGCGGCGCAGCTGTCTCGTAATCTCAGCGGCACCGTCGCGCAGACCCTGTCAAACGAACCGGGCATCTCGGTGCGCTACAACGGACCTGCTGCGTCGTCTCCGGTCATTCGCGGACTCACCGGTGAGCGTATCCTGGTGCTGCAGGATGGTCAGCGCGCAGGCGATCTGTCGTCGACCTCGTCGGACCATTCGGTCTCGATCGATCCACTCACGGCCCAGCGCATCGAGGTCGTCCGCGGCCCGGCATCGCTGCTGTACGGGAATAACGCGCTCGGCGGCGTGGTCAACGTGATTTCCAACGACCTGCCCACGTCCATTCCAGAACATGTCGACGGATACGTCAACGCGTCGACGGAGTCGGCGACGCCTGGTGCAGCGACGGCGGTGGGCGTCACCATCCCCCTGACCTCGTCGCTCGCGATCGTGGGGCGCGGGCAAGCACGCCATGGAGGCGACTTGCGCATGGGAGCGGGACGCACCTTGCCCAATTCGTACTTCAACAACCTGTCGGGTGTCGGTGGCCTCGGATACGTCGGCACGGCGGCGAGTGCGGGACTGCTCTACCGCGGCTACCGGTTCGATTACGGACTGCCATCCGCCGGTAACGAGGGCGTGCACATCGAAGGGCAGCGGCACGAGACGAGCGCGCAGGCCGAGCTGACAAATCCGCCCAGCCTCTTCACTTCGCTTCGACTGAACGGAACCGCGCAATGGTACGGACACGACGAGGTCGAGAGCACCGGAGCCATCGGCACACGCTTCAAGCTCCGCACCCAGACGCTCGACGGACTGGGGCGCACCCAGTTCGGCCGCGTCAGCGGTGCGCTCGGCGCGTCGGGCACGTTTCGTCAATACTCTGCCACTGGCGAGGAGGCGCTCACACCCGCGGCGAACAGCACCGGCGCCGGTGTCTTCCTCTACGAGGAAGTGCCGCTCACGGCGACACGGGAGGAGCACGCGCGCGCGCCGAGCCTTCAGGTCGGGGCGAGATACGACCTCTATCGGATCACGTCGAGATCGGGCGACGCGAAGTTCGGTCCGGGCCGGTCGCTCACCTTCAACAACGCGTCAGGGTCGATCGGCGTAAGCATCCCCCTAGCTGAGGGCGTCTCGCTCGGCGTGAGCGCGGCGCGCGCGTTTCGCGCGCCGACGGTGGAAGAACTGTTCTCCAATGCCTTCCACGCCGCCGCTGGCACCTTTGACGTCGGCAATCCGTCGCTCGTATCGGAGACGAATCAGGGATTCGACGCGGTACTGCGCGCCGGCAGCAATCGTGTCACGGCACAGCTGTCCGGCTATGTCAACCGCATCGACAATTTCATCGCCCCCACCATTGTCGGCGATACGGAGCTCGCGGAAGCGGGAGGTCCGGTGGTCGTGCCACTCAATCGCTTCTCGCAGGCCGACGCCACGATTCGTGGCGTCGAAGGGCGCGTCGAGGTAGAGGTGCGACCCCGCACCGTGCTCGGCGTAGTGGGCGATGCCCTGCGCGGGCGCTTCGTCGCTGGAGGTGCCCTTCCATACATGCCACCCGCCCGCGCCGGCGCGTTGGCGCGCTACGATGGCAAGATTGTCACGCTCGATGCGGAATACCGGCACGCCTTCGCGCAAAACTTGGTGCCGACTGCCGCAGCAACTGACGATCCGGCGGCAGTGGCGACCGGCGCGTACGACCTGGTGAACGTGAGCGTCGGTTACACGTTCACCGCTGCGGGTCGGCTCAATTCCCTCACGCTGCGCGGCGACAACCTCTTCGACGTGCAGTATCGCGAAGCGTCCAGTCGCATCAAGAACTTCGCGTTCAATCCCGGCCGCAACGTGGCACTCGTGTATCGGCTGCTGTTCTAGCAGGCTCACGTCCTGCGCTGACCGGCCTCGATCGACGGGCCCGGCCAGCGGCATGGACGCGCCGTGTCCGGGGTCCACCTACGCGAGACGCGTGGCTACCTTTCCCCACTGCCATGACGAAACGCGAAGACGCCCTCGAGTATCACGCCCGTGGACGACCCGGCAAGATCGCCGTCGTCCCGACGAAGCCGCTCAACAACCAGCGGGATCTCGCGCTCGCCTACTCGCCCGGCGT
>JBDSSY010000269.1:0-15262 GCA_039928585.1 Gemmatimonadaceae bacterium
TTGCGCTGAGCGTCGTCTGTGCGGCGTTGAGGCCGAGCCGGAAATCCTTGTCGCCGTACGTCGAGAACAGGTCGGTAGGCTGATGCCACTGCGGATCCCACCCGGCGCCGATCTGCGCGCCGCGTTCGTTCTCACGAAGGCTGATGGCCGGAATGAGATCCTGGAACGGCGCAGAGTCCGTGTTCGTCATGTGCTGGCCGACTGCGGCAGGATAGTCGGTCGCGTAGCGCTCATTCGCCGTCGCCAGGAACCAGGCGAGCTTCTGCGACTCCGCGGACATCTTCGAGTTCGACTGGAACTCGATATTCACGTCCGCTTCGCGTCGTTGTTCCGGATGCATCGTGCTGTCTGCGCGCGGCATGCCGTGATCGAACAGCATCATGTCGTGCTGGATCATCCCGAGCCAACGGGGCTCCGGATACCTGCCTGATCCGGCAGGCGCTTCCTTTCCTTGCAATGCTTCCCGCTGCGCGATGTATGCGCGCGCGCCATTGAGCCCCGTCTCCTCGTTGTTCCAGAGCACGAACCGTATGGAACGCTCCGTCTTCACGTCCGGCTGGCTCATGATGCGGGCAAGCTCCATGACGATGGCGGTGCCGGACGCGTCGTCGTTTGCGGCCTCACCCCAACCGATGCCGTCCATGTGCGCACCGAGGATGTACATCTCGTCCGGGCGAACGGTGCCGACCTTCGTGCAGTAGACCTGCTGGCGCTCACCGGGAACGGAGGGCTCACGATTGAGTGCGCGCAGGGCTGCGTCGGGCTGGCGGAGCGAGTCGTTGTTCACGCCAGTGGAGCGACGGTTTCCACGCAGGCGTCCGCCGCCCGACGCCTGCGTCGACGGCATGCGCGGTCCGGCGGCAACGACGCCCGCCGGTCGCGGCACGGGCACGGGCGGCTGAAAATCGTAGATGACGCGCTCGGTCGGCGTGCATCCGTAGCTGCGGAGCTGCGCCTCGATCCAGTCGACCGCGGCCCGGTTGCGCGCCGTTCCCTGGCGGCGATCGCCGAACTGCGTCAGGCTCTTGATGGTGGTCTTGTACCGTTCCAGGTTGAGGCGGGCCACGAGCTGTCGAGCGGGATCCGCCGAATCCGCCAGCGCGGCCGGAACGACCGGCGTCTGCGCGGGTGCGATGCCGGACACGAGCGCGAGCAACGAGCCTGCGAGCAAGCGGTAACAGACGGACATCGAACGGATGGATTGAACGTGAGGCAACAGGGACGCGATGCAACTGATACGACGAGAACGGCTCGACCGCTGGCACCGCGTCGCGCCGGGGGATTGGAATGACAGGATTATTTTTCGTCGAGAAGTCGATTCGGCACTCCGCCGTTCGACGTGTCGGTGAAGGCCCACAGATCCGGACACCCCGACCGGACGCCCGCTCCAACTCCCAACGCGACGGAGACACGCGACATGCGCTTCATGATTCTCATCAAGGCGGATAGCAACTCGGAGCGCGGCGTCATGCCGGACGAACGACTCCTCACGGACATGGGAAGGTTCAATGAGGAGCTCGTGAAGGCGGGGGTGATGCTGGCCGGGGAGGGCCTGCACCCGAGCTCCAAGGGAGCACGCGTGAAGTTTTCAGGCTCGACACGAACGGTGATCGATGGTCCGTTCACCGAGACCAGGGATCTCATCGCCGGATTCTGGTTGTGGCAGGTGAAGTCGCGCGACGAAGCGATCGAATGGGTCAAGCGGATGCCCAATCCCATGCCCAGCACCGAGACGGAGGTGGAGATCCGGCAGGTCTTCGAAGCGGAAGACTTCGGCGACGCGCTCACCCCCGAGCTCAGGGCTCAGGAGCAACGCCTCCGCTCCAGCGTGGCGTCGGGGCGGTAAGCGCTCACTATCCGACCTACCGACCTACCGACCTACCGACCTACTTCTTTCCCCCGTGCGTCGAGGCTCCACGGACCCGGCCCGGCGGCAGACAGATACAGCCAGATGAAGCAGAACAGGACGGCCGGTACCCCGCCGTTGAGCACGGGCCAGAAGCCCTGCGGCGCGTGACCCATGAAGTACGCGACTGCCATCTGGCCTGAAAGCACGAAGGCGACGCGGCGCGAGAAGAGGCCCAGCAGCATGAACGCGCCCCCGACCAGCTCGATCGCGCCCGCGATGCCGGGTAGCGACGCAAGCGGTGCGGTACTGCCGTCGGGCATCACGGGCGCCGGCCAGCCGAACAGCTTGGTCGTGCCGTACAGCACGAAGAGCGCGCCGCAGAGAATGCGCAGGGCGCTGAGAAAATACGGAGCCCAGCTTCTCCATCGGGCAGCGAAGTCATTTTCCGGTGCGTCCACGGTGACGTCTCCTTGAATGCGGTAGGTGGGTAGGTCGGTAGGTCGGTAGATGCGACATCGACTATGGGCTCCTTCCCATCCTCGTCGTTGTCCATTCCGGAAGCAAACCGCTCAGCTGACGCGGCGCGACGGCCCGCTGATGTCCACGACGATGCCCCGCCACTTTCCCTGATGAAAGCGCGCTACACTCAACGCGCAACGCGTGACGTGAGCGACGAGTATGGCGAACCAGATATGGATCGGCTCGAGCGTGCCGCTGCGCTGGAAGGCGAAACAGATCCCGAGCGGGATGACGACCTGCGAAACGATGGAGATGTACAGCGGACTCTTTGTGTCGCCCGTCCCCTGCAATCCGCCAGTATAGGTGAGTGCGACAGCGATGAAGATGCCGGAGACGCTGAGCACGCGGAGCAGCTGCGTGCCGATGTCGACGACAGCGGGTTCGTTCAGCCCGAATACCGCCAGCAACTCGCGCGGGAAGACGAAGAAGACCACGCCGATGACCGCGGCGCTACCCGCCGCGATGCGGGCGGCGACATGGACGGCTGCATTGGCGCGCTCCGGCTTTCCGGCGCCGAGATTCTGACCGGCGACGGCTGCGGCCGCCCCGAGCAGGCCGACCGACGTCCACGTCACGAGGGAAAAGAGCTGACCGTACGACACGGCGAACGCCGCTTGCGCCGCGGCACTCTGCGCGAGTGATCCGATGAACGCCAGCATCAGCACGCCGCCGATGTTCATCGCGATGCCCTGGATCCCGGTGGGCAGGCCGTACCGGAACAGCGATCGAATGATCGTCCAGTCGGGTCCGAAGTTCGTCCGTGGAAACGACACGACCCAGCCGCCCCGCCAGAGCTTGAAGACCGCGTAGAGGGCGACGAGTCCGGAGGCGAGACAGGTTCCCATCGCCGCGCCCGCCGTACGAAACGCGGGCACGGGACCGAGCCCCTGAATCAGCACGAGGTTGAACACCACGTTCAGCGCGGTCATCGCCACGCCGAGGATCATCGGCGTGCGGGCGTCGCCGGCCGAGCGCAGCGCACCGGCCAGCATGAAGAAAATCAGCATCCCGCTGCTGAAGGCGAACATGATGCGCAGAAAGGGCAGCGCTTCCTGCTTTACCGCGGGCGCGGCGTTCACGAGATCGAGCAACAGCGGCGACGCGAAGTATCCGATGGGCGCCATGACGAGGAACGACAGCCCCGTTGCCGTGATGAAGGCCTGGTAGACGGTGCGCTCGACCTTCTCCACGTCGCCCGCCCCGGCGAAGCGCGCCACGAGCACGCTCATCCCCGTGAACAACGACAGGATGAACACGATGACGACGATGAAGATCTGATTCGCGACGCCGATCGCCGCATTGCCGGTGAAGCCCACAAAGTGGCCCACCAGCACGTGGTCGATGATTCCCTGTACGCCGCCGAGCGTGTTGGTGAGCATCGTGGGCCAGGCGATCTTCCACACGGCGGATCGCAGCGGACCCTCGATGATGGAGCGGTCATACCGCCCCGTGCCGGACGGCGAATCGACGCGCGGCGCCGCCGCCTCGGCGCTCACCGCATTGGCCGCGGGGGCCGCTCGATGAGCAGCGTGTCGCCGACGACGCGGTACGTCGTCGAGAGCGTCGCTGCCGAGCTTCCGCCAGCCCACACGGTGAACGTGCCCGGCTCGACGATACGCCGCAGGTCGAGCCCGTACATCGACAGGTCCACTGGCTGGAGCACAAAATCGACCGTGCGCATTTCGCCGGGCTGCAGCGTCACCCGCTGAAATCCCTTGAGCTCGCGCACCGGGCGCGCCACGCTCGCGGCATCATCGCGCAGGTAGAGCTGCACGACCTCGTCACCGGCGCGCGCGCCCGTGTTGGTAACGTCGACGCTCACGCGCACGAGCGCACTCGCCCGCCCGCTTGCCGAGCCAAGGCGCAGATTGGCGTGGCGGAACGACGTATAGCTCAGGCCATGTCCGAATGGAAAGAGCGGGGTCCACGGCACGTCCTGGTACTTCGACGAATAGTTGTTGTCGAGCGCCGGCGGTCGCCCGGTATTCCGGTGCGCATGGTAGATGGGCACCTGTCCCGTGACGCGGGGAAAGCTCACCGGCAGCCTGCCGGAGGGATTGGCGTCACCGAACAGCACGTCGGCCAGCGCGTGTCCATGTTCCACTCCCAGGAACCACGACTCGACGATGGCCGGCACACTGTCGGCCAGCCATTGTACGGCGAGCGGTCGCCCGTTCATGAGCACGGCGATGACGGGCTTGCGTGGATCGGCGGCCCGCGTGGCGCGCACGACTTCCTTCGCGAGCGCGAGTTGCGCGCCCGGGAGCTCGATCGACGCTCGGCTCGCGGCCTCTCCGGTCATCTCGGCGCGCTCGCCCAGCACCAGCACCACGGCATCGGCCTCGCGCGCGGCCTGCACGGCGGCGGCGATCCCTCCGGTACTGACGGACTCCGCGGGCACGCCTCGTTCCCACGTGACTCGCGCGCCCGGCACCGCTGCGCGAATACCGGCCAGCACGGTGACCGCATCCTCCGGCCGACCGGCGCCGTTCCATGAGCCGAGCACGGCCACGCGATCATCCGCGAGCGGGCCGATGACGGCGATGCTGCGGAGCGACTTCGCCAGTGGCAGCGCGGTCGCGCCGACGCCTGAAATGCTGTCGTTCTTCAGCAGCACGATCGACTTGCGCGCCAGATCGCGCGCCGCCGCGCGGTGCGCCGGTGCGAGCGTCACCGTGCGCTGATGCGTCGTGTCGCTGTAGCGATACGGGTCCTCGAACAATCCGAGCGCCTGCTTCACGCGCAGGACGCGTCGTACCGACGCGTCCACGGCGGCCATCGGCACGAGTCGCTTGCGAACTGCATCCGGCAGATGCTTCTGGTACAACGCGTCCGACATGTCGACGTCCACGCCGGCGCGCATCGCGAGCACGACGGCCTCCTCCGGTGTCGCGGCCACACCGTGCGCGATCAGTTCCTGGACGCCCGACCAGTCGCTCACGAGCAAGCCGTCGAATTTCCAGTCGCGACGGAGGATGTCGTCGAGCAGCCACCGGCTGGCGTGTGAGGGCACTCCGCCGATGTCGTTGAAGGACGCCATGATCGAGCCGACACCCTCGGTGACGGTGGCGCGGAATGGCGGGAAGTAGACCTCCCACAGCGACCGCTCCGAAACGTCGCCCGAGTTGTAATCGCGACCGCCCTCGGCAGCACCGTACGCGGCGAAGTGCTTGGCCGTCGCGAGGAGGTGCGTGGGGCGCGCGTTTCCCTCCTGCATGCGTCGCCAGCCGAGGTCACCCTGGAAGCCACGCACCCGCGCAACGGCCATCGCCGACCCCAGGTACGGATCCTCGCCGGCGCCCTCGACGATGCGTCCCCATCGCGCATCGCGTGCGATGTCGACCATCGGGGCAAAGGTCCAGTGAATGCCGTGCGCGCTCGCCTCGATCGCCGCGATCCGCGCGCCATTACGCACGCCAGCGGTGTCGAAGCTCGCGGCCTCGGCCAATGACACCGGGAAAACCGTGCGCCACCCATGAATCACGTCCTGCGAGAACAGCAGCGGGATGCCCAGTCGTGACTCCGTCACCGCGAGCCGCTGCATGTCGCGCGTCGCCGCGGCGCCCCAGAAGTTGAGGAACGAGCCAATTTTCCCATCGCGAACCTGCTGCTCGCCGCCGGCCGGCGCGCGCGGACCGGTCTGGTTCCAGTCGGCAGGCGTCATCGTGAGTTGACCGACCTTTTCGACCAGCGTCATGCGCGCGAGCAGCGAATCGATGAACCGCTCGCCTCGGCGCGCTCCCGATGTCTGACCCGACGCGACTGCCCACGCGCCGCTGGCGGTCAGTGCGATGATGACGTGCGACAGCGTGCGGGCCACGCTCCGGTGGAAGGGCGGCATCGCGTGGCGAACGGGCATCGAGAGGCGTTCCGGTGAGAGGTGGCCCAAGTTACCCACCGCACCGGGCAGCGCGCCAACGCCGGGCGGTGACGCCCTGTAGGTTGTTGCGATGATTCATGGCGCAGTCGCGCGAAATCGGTGAGAATCGTCGCAGGAAAGTTCGCTGGCCGCACACTGACGTCGCCGCAGGACCAGCGCGTTCGTCCCACATCCGAAGCGGTGCGGAGCGGTCTGCTCGACCTGCTCTCGGCCGACGTGCCGAACGCACGCGTGCTCGACCTGTTCGCCGGGACGGGTGCGCTGGGGCTCGAAGCCATGTCGCGCGGCGCGCATCGCGCCGACTTCGTGGAGTTCCGGCCGGATAGCCTCCACGCCCTGCGCGCCAACGTCGCGCTGCTCCGGCTACGAGAGCGCACGCGGATCTTCAAGCGGGACGCCGTTCCGTTCGCCGCGGCACTCACGCCCGACAGCTACGATCTCGCCTTCGCGGATCCACCGTACGGGTCGCGCATGCTCGATCGCGTGATCGAGAGCTGGTTTGCCCAGCGTTTCGCGCGCGTGCTGGCCGTCGAGCACGCCCGCACGCACGAGATACCCGCGGGTTCGTATCGCCGAGTCTTCGACGAGTCGGTCGTGACGATCTACCGCCTGCCGCCGCCCGCGTGACGTCGTCGCTCGACGGGGCGGCCGTCGGGATCACGGAGTGCCGCGCGAGCGAGTACCTTCCGGGTGCAGAGTCTGGCAGCCTTTCCGATCCTCCGTCAGGGACACCGTATGCACGACCAGGAGCGCTCGGGCGACGTCGCGAGGACATCCCGTCCCACGCCGCCCACGCTGAAGGAACGCAACGCCGTGCAGCGAAGCGTCGAGCGACTGCTCGACGAGCTTGCGCCGGAGCAGGCGCTGCGGCGAGGTGAGCGACCCGCCCTCCCCGTCGAGCCGCATCGCACGCCGAGCGGTTGCATTCTTCAGGCGCCGGCAGCGGCGCTGAGCGTGTCGTGGTTCGCCGACTCCACCGAAGATCCCACGCTGGGTGAGCTGCAGATCGTGCTCTGGCGCGGCACCGTGGCGCGACGCGGCACGCCCCGGCCTGTGACGGGGGCCGTGGTGGCCGGCGAGCTCGTGCTCCATCCGGTGGACGGCCTGGGCGAGTCGGCGTGGAAGGCGAACGACGGGCGAGTCTTCGATACCGAGAAGCTGGCGGCGCACTGCCTCGCCATGCTGGAGTCGCTGCAGCCCTAGCGATCGTCCGTCAGGCGCCCCGCTGACGCGGGCCCACGGCGAGCAGATTGTGCGTCGCCGCGACCGCTTCGCTTCGTGCCAGCAGCTGCCGCGCCACGTCCGGCGCGCGCTTCTGCGCGAGTCCGGTGAGGCGGGCCAGATATTCCAGCATCGCGGCCGCCGACACGCCATGATCGCCATTCTTCCACAGCGTCACGGAACGCCACTGTCCGCGCCAGGTGCGCTCCGACAGCACCTTCACCTGTTCGTGCTCATCCAGCACGAACACGCCCCGCACGGCGTGAATGACAGGGGTTTCCGCCTCCTTGCACGCTCCGCCCGAGAGCGCCCAATGCCGGATGCGACCCTGTCGCGACGGCATCTTTTCGGGATCGATCAACTCCAGCTCCAGCACCTGCCGCATGACGAGGATCCCCGATGCGAGCGCCGTGATGCGCGCTTCCTCCACCGCGGTCAGCTGCGTTTCAAATCGATTGATCTGATCGCAGCGCGCGACCAGGTCCGCAAGCGCTTTCGGTGTGGGAGCTTCGACGGGCTGCTGCATGGTCCTGGTGGCGCGAGAATCGAGACGTTCGGAACGATGCGCAGAAAGCACCGGCGACACAACGTGTGCCGTATCCTGCGTCACCAAGCCCCCGGAATGTCGTCGCTTCGGGGTGCGTGGCATCGCGTCCGCGCTGGTGCAGGATAGCTTTCGTCATGCCCGCCGGTCGTCCGCTACCGAAACGCGTGAGCCTGACCGCGATCGCCGTGCGCCTCGTCGCCTATCTTCTGGCGGCGTGGGGCACCCTGACGGCGCTCGTGGCCGACGTCGCACCGTGGGCGGCAGGCGCCGTGATCGTCCTCGCCGTCTACACGACACTGCCCCTGCTCGCGTTTCTCCGGTGGCGCGGCTGGCCGTTCTATCCCGGCCGGATGTTCCGCCTCCTCGTCGTGCGTCCGTTCTGGTATGTGCAGCTCCTGCTCCCGGTCGTGTCGGCCGCCGGTCTCACCGGCCTGCTGATCGGCGCTCCCTTCGGCGGGGCGATTGCAGCAGGCCAGGCGCTCTCCACGGCGGTCCTCGCGATCTCGGCAGCGGTTCTCGTCGTCGGCTACCTCGGCGCCGGCCGACTCACGGTGCGTCGGGTGGACACCGAGGTCCCCGGCCTCGGCCCGGAGTTCGACGGGCTGCGCATCGTGCAGCTCTCGGATCTGCACATCGGTCCGCACACCTCGCGGCGGTTCCTCGAGCGCGTCGTCGAGACGACGCGTTCGCTCGACCCGGATCTCATTGCCGTGACCGGGGATCTCATCGACGATCGTGCCGAGGATGTGGCGTCGTACGCGAGGGCGCTGGGTGGACTCTCGGCGCCGCTGGGCGTGTACATGATTCCCGGCAATCACGACGTGTACGCGGGATGGGATGCGGTCGAGCGCGCGCTGCACGCGGCCCGCCTCGGAACGATTCTCGTCAACGACGTCCGCCTCATCGATCGCGGAACGTCGACCATCGCCCTGCTCGGGACGGGTGATCCGGCGGGTGGAGCACGAGGCACGACTCGCGCTGCGCCCGACGTGGACCGTGCCTTGGCCAAGGTGCCCGAGGGTGCCGTCGTGATCGCGTTCGCCCACAATCCCGCATTGTGGCCCTCGCTCGCGACTCGCGGCGTGGCGCTCACCCTCAGCGGGCACACACACTGGGGGCAGTTCGCCCTTCCCAGACTGGGCTGGAGTCTCGCGTCGCCCTTTCTGGAGCACGCCATGGGTGCGCATCAGTCCGAGGATGCGCTGCTCTACATCAGTCCAGGCACGGGATACTGGGGCATCCCGTTTCGGCTGGGCGCACTCCCGGAGGTGACGCTCGTCACGCTGCACCGGGGCGAAACTGCGTCCGCGCTCGTGCATCCTTCGAGTCGCGCCAGACGCGTGGGTTGGCGCCGGCACCTGCAGAACGCGTCCGCGCGCTGAACTGGCTAGCGCAGGGCAATCTGTGACCCCGAGCCCCGACTCGGCAGTCCACCCTGCATGGGAACTCCTGGCGAGCTGACGGACGCCGACGCCGTCGCCGCGGTACTGGCGGGCGACGTGGATGCGTACGCGACCCTCGTGGAGCGGTACCGCGACGCGTACATGCGCTTCGCGGTGCGCATGCTCGGCGACCGCGAGGATGCCGACGACGCCTTGCAGTCGGCGTTCGTGAGAGGATTTCGCAGTCTGGCGAAGTGCCAGGATCCTTCGCGGTTCGGCGCCTGGCTGTATCAGATCGCGATCAATGAGTGTCGCACGCTGGGAACGCGGCGCGGCCGGCGTGAACTGCGCCTGGTGCGGGGCGACGCGGCACTCGAACACACGATCGGCGAGGAAAAACCGACGGATGACGTTGCTTTGCGCGAGGAGATCCAGCGCGCGCTCGACCAGCTCGACGGCGATCAGCGTGAGGCGTTCGTCCTGAAGCACGTGGAAGAGCTGAGCTACGAAGAAATGGCGGACCTCACCGGCCTGGGCGTGTCCGCCCTCAAGATGCGAGTCAAGCGCGCGTGCGAACGCCTGCGATCATTGCTGGAGGAGGTACATCATGACGGAGCGTGACGGAGTGAACGATCGACCGAATGCACCGGGACGCGAGGAAGATTCCATCGCGCCGCATCTCGTGCGACCGTTGCGTGCGGCCGAGCGCGTGGACTCGACCTTTACGGCGCGCGTGATGTCCGCCGTCCATGCCGAGTCGCGGCGACTGGGAGGCACAGGCTCCCGTCGCTCGGTGCCTGCGGTGGGCTGGTGGCGCCGGCCGCGCACCATCCACCTGTCGCCCCTTGGCGGACTTGCGATCGCGGCAGGCGTGGCGGCGCTCGTGGTCTTCGGATCAACCTGGCGCGGTGCACGGCTCGAGCGCGATGTGCCAGTGACGGCGCTGGCCCGGGATGTCGCCTCGCCGGACACGGTGCACATCGTCCGCTTCGTCTTCACCGATCGCGAGGCGAAGTCGGTGTCGCTCGTCGGTGACTTCAACGCATGGTCCAGGGAGGCGACACCGCTGGTCGAGGAGAGTCGCGACGGCACCTGGGTCGTGTCGGTGGAGCTGCCGGGTGGACGGCACGAGTACGCGTTCGTCGTGCGCCGAGGCGACGAGGAGCACTGGGCGGCGGACCCGAACGCGCCTCCCGTGCTTGACGACTTCGGCACGGAGAGCTCGGTCGTGATCGTGCGCAGCCCGGGCACGGCGGCCGCACTTTCCACCACCTCGTGAACGACTTCCCACTCCAGATCAGATGACGTGTCTCTTCGTCGTGCCACCGCGCACCGCGCTCACGCGGTGCGCGGTCTTCGCGCCCGTGCTCCTCGCCCTGCTGGCACCGGCTTCGTACGGGCAGCGCGTGCTGCCCGCGTTGGAGATCGGTGGCTCCTCCGTGCGGTACAACGACTCCGCGAGCTCGTCGGCGGCGACCATCTCGCCTTTCGTGCGACTCGACGCGGACCGACTCACCATCGGGGCGGGCGGCACCCTCTCGCAATCCGCCACCGGCTGGTCTGCCCAGGGTACGGCGCAATCGTCGGTCTTCACTCCGTCGGCAGGCATGTTCCTGGGAGAGCTGAGCGGATCGGTGGGCGGAAGCACACATGAAGACCGAACGCGCACGGGACAAACACTCGCCGTCGCAAGGGCGCACCTCATGTCCCCGCGGCGTGGCGCCTGGGCCGGCGCGGGAGCCGGCGCTGCGTGGGACGGGGCGATCTGGCGCTCTGTTCGCACCGCGGAACTCGGCGCGTGGCAGTACGCAGGCGCAGCGACGGCGCTGGCGACGGTGACCCCGACCGCGGTCGGTGACACGATCCGGTACACGGACGGTGAAGTCGCCATTCGGTTCGACCTTCCGCGCGCGGACATCGGCCTCATGGGTGGCGCCCGGGCAGGCGACCGGTTGCCGTCCTTCGGCGGAGGCGCACGCACGTGGAGCAGCGCGAGCGCCACCGGGTGGATCGCGCCGTCGGCAGCGATCGTCGCGAGCATCGGCACGTATCCAGTGGATTTCACCCAGGGATTCCCCGGGGGTCGCTATGTGTCACTCGGCCTGCGGTTCGGCGCGCGCACCGCACACCGCGATCGCGGCAGTCAGGTCGTCGGCTCCGCCTCGTCGGGTCCTTCGACCGCCGCGACGACGATCCCGCCGGCGGAGGTCACTCTTGCGAGTGTGCTCGAGCTTCGCGTTGGAGACCCGAGCGGCGGCCGTGTGACGCTCCGCGTACTGTCGCCGCGCGCGAACAGCGTGGAGATCATGGGCGACTTCACGGACTGGTCGCCGGTTCGGCTCGCGAGTGCCGGCGGCGGGTGGTGGACCGTCACGTTGCCGATGCGTTCCGGCACTCACGAGTTGAACGTGAGGGCGAGTGGCGCGGCCTGGACGGTACCACCGGGCTTGCCCTCGGTATCCGACGAGTTTGGCGGTGCAGTCGGTGTGCTCGTGGTGCCATGAGGAGAGCGTGATGCAGATCACGCAGTGACGCGTTCGCGGATGCCTGTAGTCCAACCTCACGTAGGCGATGAACGATTCAGTTCCTGACTTTTTCGGAGGAGACCCAACATGCGCACTCAGCGCTTCACTCGTATGATCGCGACGCTCGTCGCTGCCTCGGCGCTGTCGGCCAGCGCGTTGTCGGGCCAGACGCCCGCCAACGACCCCTCGGCGCGCCTGCGCGAGGTCCTGCCCGCCGACGTTGCCGAGCGTGTGTTGGCGACGATCGCCAAGGCTCGCGCTCGCGAGTTGCCCGCGGCGGCGCTGGAGCATCGTGCGCTCAAGTTCGCCGCGAAGGGCGTGGCCGCGAAGGACATCGAGAAGTCGGTTGTCGAGCAGGCCGACCGCATGGAGAAGGCACGCGGCGCGCTCGAGTCGCGACGCGGCGCCAAGCCGTCTGGTGACGAGATCGACGCCGGTGCTGAAGCGATGCGAAAGGGCGTGAAGGGCGCCGACGTGAGCGGGCTGGCCAAGAGTGCGCCTTCCGGCCGGTCGCTGGCCGTTCCGCTCTATGTGATCGGCAGCCTCATGGACCGCGGCCTGCCGTCGGACGAAGCGCTGCGCAAGGTGCAGGAGCGGCTGGCTGCGCGGGCCACGGACCGGGAGATCGAGAAGCTTCCCGCGCAGGCTCTGGCCGGGAAGGCGAACCGGCCGGCGCAGACCGGACGGGACCTCGCCGCGACCAAGCGGCCCGGCAGCGCCGGCCGCAGCGGCACCGTTGGCGGACCGCCCGCTGGCGTGCCCGCGAATGGCGGTACGGCAAGCCGGCCGGTGACGCCCGGACAGGGTCGCCGCCCGTAGGCAGACGAGGGGAATGATCGAAACAGGCGCGCGCCGGGATGGCACCATCGTCCCGGCGCGCGCTGCGTTCCGGAGCTCGGCGATCCGCACCCATGACTGCTCGCTCGAGTGAGGAGGGACATATCTTCGTGTGAACCGCAACGCTGCCCCGGGAGGCGCGACTGCCACACGATTCCGCACTGATCGCAACGGTCGCCGTCGGGCTGGCCGTTGCCTTCGCACTGGGCCTCGTTGCGACGAGGCTCGGGTTGCCGCCCCTCGTCGGATATCTCGTGGCGGGGATCGCCGTCGCGCCATTCGCGCCAGCATACGTCGCTGAATCCGGGTTCACGACCCAGGCGGCGGAGCTGGGCGTGGTGCTGCTCATGTTCGGGGTGGGACTCCACTTCTCATTGAGCGATCTCGCCGCCGTGCGGCGGGTCGTCGTCCCGGGCGCCATCGTGCAGACCGTCGTCACCGGTCTGTTCGTCGCCCTGCTCGGGCATGGCTGGGGATGGAGCTGGGGCAGCTCGCTGGTGATGGGCCTCGCCCTGGGCGTCGCGAGCACAGTTGTGTTGCTCAAGGGACTCGAGCAGCGCGACAGTCTGGATTCGCCGGAGGGACGACTCGGCGTGGGATGGCTGGTGGTGGAAGATCTCACCATGGTCGTAGCTCTCGTACTGCTGCCGGCGGTGGCGCCGGCGCTGCGCGGTGCAGCGATCGACTCAGCGTCGGATGCAGCCGGCACCGCTGCGCTGGCGCTCCCGGTGGCGATCGCGATGGGCAAGATCGCGCTGTTCGTCGCCCTCATGGTGTTCGTGGGCCGCCGCGTCGTGCCCTGGCTGCTCGAGCGGGTTGCGCGCGTCGGCTCGCGCGAGCTGTTCACCCTTGCCGTGCTTGGCACCGCACTCGGTGTTGGTGCCGTAGCCGCACAGTTCTTCGGCGTATCGTTCGCCCTCGGGGCGTTCTTCGCCGGCGCGGTGATCAGCGAGTCGGAAGTCAGTCAGCGGGCTGCCGCGGAAGCCCTTCCGATGCGCGACACCTTCGCGGTGATCTTCTTCGTGTCGGTCGGGATGCTGTTCGATCCCACCGTCCTCGTGCGCGACACGGCGCGGGTGCTCGCGCTCGTGGCAGTGATCCTCCTGTGGAAAAGCGCGCTGGCCTTCACGCTGCTGCGGATCCTGAAGCAGCCGCGGCGAACGTCGCTCGTCGTCGCCGCCGCGCTGGGACAGATCGGCGAGTTCTCGTTCGTCGTGGCCGCCCTCGGTGTTTCGCTCGGATTGTTCTCGCGTGAACAGCAGGGGCTCGTCATCGCCGCGGCGCTCATCGCGATCACGGTGAACGGTCCCATCGTGTCTGCGGCCACCCGCATCGCCCGCCGGCCACGCAACCAGGAGGTCGCACTCCGACGCGCCGTGGATGCCGAGCCTGGCACGCCGCGCCCGCCCCTGGTCGGTCACGTCGTGTTGATCGGTCACGGGCGTGTGGGCACCACCGTGGCGGAGGCGCTCACGCGCGCCGGCCAGCGCTACGTCGTGGTGGAGGAGCAGGAGCGCATCATCGGCGGGCTGCGCAAGCGGGGCGAGCGTGCCATCATGGGTGACGCGACGCGCGCCGAAGTGCTCGAGCGTGCGGACGTCGCCAGCGCGCGACTGCTCGTCGTCACGGCGCCGGAGCCGTTCCGCGCCCGCCGCATCGTGGAGGTCGCACGCGAGGCGAATCCCGCGATCGCCGTGGCCGTCCGCACGCACAGCGCAGCCGAGCAGGTGTTTTTCGAGCAATATCTCGCGGCGCCCGGCGCCGGTGGACGCGCCGTGTATTCGGAACGTGAGGCGGCATTGAGCCTGGCGCACTACGCGCTGCAGACCCTGGGCAGCACGGATGATGAAGCGGACGTCGTGATCGACGCGATGCGCGGCGTGGGCACGTCACCGACCGAGATGTTCACCTCACTTCCCACGAATGAGTACGAGGCCCTCGCGCGGATGCCGAGGGCGAGCCAGGCGATGCCGCGCGTAAACGACGTGGCGGAGTAACGCCGCATCCGTTGCGTCGAGCCGGAACGACAACCGTCACCGCGGGATATGCCCGGCATGATTCCTCTCTCCGTGCTCGATCTGTCTCCCATCGTCGCCGGCGGCGATGCGAGACGGGCGCTACGCAACACGCTGGAACTCGCGCAGCACGCAGAGCGATTGGGATTCAATCGCTTCTGGCTGGCGGAGCATCACAACATGGTCGGCATCGCGAGCGCGGCGACGGCCGTGGTGATCGGCCATGTCGCGAACGGCACGTCGCGCATCCGTGTCGGATCGGGCGGGATCATGCTGCCGAATCATTCGCCACTCGTCATCGCCGAGCAGTTCGGGACGCTCGAGTCACTGCATCCAGGACGCATCGACCTGGGGCTCGGACGCGCACCCGGCACCGACCGCGCCACGATTCGCGCGCTGCGTCGTGATCCGATGGCCGCCGACGCCTTTCCGAGCGATGTCGTCGAGCTGCAGTCGTACTTCCGCGATGCTGTGCCGGGACAGACGG
>JBDSSY010000270.1:0-2600 GCA_039928585.1 Gemmatimonadaceae bacterium
AGCCCCTGCGCGGAACGCTGTCGCTGCAGCAGCCGACGATGGATCCGGTGTTCGACACTCGCGCGACGTCCGATGTGTTGATCGCGCTGGCAAAGAGAGATCCGGGTGCCGCGGCGCGGTACACGACTCCCGATTATCGCAGCTGGCTCGTGAGCCGCTTTCCGGGAGGCGCCGCGGGATTGACGGCCGCACTGCCGCGTGCGCTCGCTGCCGGAACTATCGCTGGCTCCGACGCTTTGCGCCCTCTTCCGGCGGTTCGCCTTGCGCCGCCTCCCGAGCAGTCGGGTGGCGACATGTATCTCGTCGTCTATACTCATCCCCTCATCGGTGACGGACGCGGCGCGAACAAGCCCTGGCTGCAGGAGATCCCCGATCCGGTCACCAAGATCTGCTGGCAGACAGTCGCGGAGATGCACCCGGCGACCGCTGACCGAATGGAGCTGGAAAACGGTGATCATGTGACGGTCCGCACCGCGGCAGGCAGCATGACGCTTCCAGTCCTGCGATATCTCGGCACCCAGCGCGACACGGTAGCGATCGCGACGGGCCGCGGGCACGCGCACTCCGGCCGGTACGCGAAGGCAGGGCTGAATCCGCTCGAGATTCTGCCGGCCTACGAAGATCGCGCCGGAGGAATTGCCTACTCGTCCACGAGAGTGCAGGTGACGAAGGCGGCTGACCACTCGCACATCGTTACGACAGAAGGATCGGCGCGCCAGCACGGACGTGGAATCGGCCGCGCGATTACGCTCGCCGAGCTGCGAACGAGCGGCAGCGCGGCGGGACACGACGCCGGCGCGGAGCACGGAGCCGCTCCGGCCGGCGGCGGTCACGGCGCGCCGATACCGGGTGATGCGAGTCACGAGTTTCTGCCCGGTCTCCGCGCGCCCGTGGCGAACGATGCACAGGGCGAGCAGGCGGATCCGAAATCGAACGACAAGGGCATGTACGACCCGAATCACTGGAGCGGCATGGCGAAGCGCCGCTGGGCGATGACGGTCGATCTCGCGCGTTGCACCGGATGTTCGGCCTGCGTCACCGCGTGTTACGCCGAGAACAACATTCCGACGGTTGGCGCGGACTGGCAGCACGGTCCGGTGCTGCCGGACAGAACCGGATTCGGCGCGAACATTCTTCGCAGCCGCGAGATGGCCTGGATCCGCATCGAGCGTTACTACGAGGGCGCGGAGGACGGCGGCGCCGACTTCGATACGCGCTTCGTTCCGATGATGTGCCAGCACTGCGGCAACGCGCCGTGTGAGCCGGTATGCCCGGTCTACGCGACCTACCACGCGCCCGACGGATTGAACGTGCAGGTCTACAACCGGTGCGTCGGAACGCGCTACTGCTCCAACAACTGCCCGTACAAGGTTCGCTACTTCAACTGGTTCGGTTACGGCGAGCCTGCCCGCGCGCAGTACGCGTTCCCGGAGCCGCTGAACTGGCAGCTCAATCCAGACGTCACCGTCCGCGGCAAGGGCGTGATGGAGAAATGCACTTTCTGCGTGCAGCGCATTCGCGAAGCGGAGAATCGCGCCGCGTCAGAGAAGCGACCGTTGGCTGCCGACGAGTTCACTACTGCGTGCGCGGCGTCGTGCCCGTCACGCGCGATCACCTTCGGTGATGCGGCCGACGAAAGCTGGATGGTCGCTCAGAGGGCAAAGGATGCGCGCGCGTATCACGTGTTCGAAGAGCTCAATACTTTTACGGCGGTGGTCTACCTGAAGAAGGTGAGCCACCCGACGCCCGGCGCGCCGGTGCGTCAATAGCGATGGCTGCACTCACGCAGCCGATTCCAGCGGGCGACGAGCCGCGCCGGCCGAACATCGCGACGGCGGACGTGCAGCTGCCCGCAGTTCGCGACTACGAGCAGGTCGATCGCGAGATAGTCGGCACGCTGCACCCGACGGTTGCCTGGTTCATCGGCCTCGGCGTCGCCGTCTTCTTCCTCCTCCTCGGCATTGCGGCGTGGATGTACCAGATCTACACCGGTCTGGGCGTAGCTGGCTACAATCCGCCGGTGATGTGGGGCGTCTACATCATCACCTTCGTCTTCTGGGTCGGTATCGGACACGCCGGGACACTGATCTCAGCGATTCTGTACCTGTTCCGGGCCGGATTCCGCACCACGATTTACAGGTGCGCCGAGGCCATGACGGTATTCGCCGTGATGACGGCGGGACTTTTCCCCATTCTCCACCTCGGGCGGCCCTGGAAATTTTTCTGGCTCATCCCGTATCCGAACTGGCGCTACCTGTGGCCGCAGTTCAAGAGCCCGCTGGTGTGGGACGTGTTCGCGATCCTCACCTACCTCACCGTCTCGAGCACGTTCCTCTACATCGGACTGATTCCCGACATTGCTGTTCTGCGCGACAGGGAAGGGATCAGTCCGATCAGAAAGCGGATCTTCTCGATTCTTTCGCTCGGATGGCGCAACAGCGACCGCGAGTGGCGGCATTTCGCGCGGGCGTACCTGTTCCTCGCGGCGTTCTCGACGCCGCTCGTTCTCTCGGTGCACTCCGTCGTGTCCTTCGACTTCGCCATGGCGCTGACACCGGGATGGCACACCACGATTTTTCCGCCCTACTTCGTTGCGGGCG
>JBDSSY010000271.1:0-9268 GCA_039928585.1 Gemmatimonadaceae bacterium
GGCCGCTGCAACGTTCTGCCCGCCCGCCTGGACGAGTCGCGCTTCGTGACCGATTCGTCACCCAACACCCTTCGCAAGATTGTTCGCGGCTGGCCACTTGGCGAGCAGGTCAGATTCTTCGAGCAGGAGCTTGGTATCCCGCTCGTCGAGGAATCGGCCTCGGCGAAGCTGTTTCCCGCGTCGCATCGCGCTCGCGACGTGCGCGACGGTTTGTTGGCGTATGCCGCCGGACGCGGCGTGGCGCTGCGCATGGACACGACGGTCACCGACATTCAACCGGTCGCGAGCGCGTGGCGCATTCAGCTCGCCACCGCGGCAGCGCTCGATGTCGACGCCGTGATCGTGGCGACTGGCGGGCTGAGCGTACCGAACACGGGAAGTGACGGCACCGGGCTCCGGGTGCTGGAGCGCCTTGGACATACGATGCACCCAACCTACGCGGCGCTCACGCCGCTCACCGCTGAACCTGCGCCGTTCGCCGCGCTGTCCGGCGTCTCGCTTCCCGTGACGTTGACGGCGCGATCGGACGCGCGCGAGGCCACCGCATCCGGCGGCTTCCTCTTCACGCATCACGGCTATAGCGGCCCCTCAGTCCTCGACGTCTCGCACGTCGCGGTGCGCGCGCGCGCCGACGCGTCGCCGGCGCGGGTCTCCGTTCGCTGGACCGCGCTCGCCGACGACGACGTGGAATCGGCCCTCCGTCCACATGGCACGCGGACGGTGCTGGGCGCAGTGCGATCGCTCGTGCCGGACCGGCTCGCGAGCCGGCTCCTCGAGCAGGCGAGCATCGATCCGGCGCGTTCGCTCGCGGAACTGCCACGTGAAGAGCGACGGCGGCTGCTGGACGTGCTGCTGCGTGGCGCACTCCCCTGGACCGGAGACGAGGGATATCGCAAGGCGGAAGTGACCGGTGGCGGCGTCAGTCTGTCGGAGATCGATTCTCGCACGATGGAGAGCCGCCGGCACCCTGGCCTGTTCCTGTGCGGCGAGGTGCTCGATGCATTCGGGCCGATCGGGGGGTACAATTTCCTTTGGGCGTGGGCCACCGGCCGCGCCGCCGGCCGCGGCGCGGCGCCGCGCTGACATGTAGCTCGTTTCGCGAACGAAGGAGAAGTACCGTGGATACAGCAATGGTCACAACGGCGTTCGAGCTCACGGGGCACCGCATCGCCCGCAGCCTGGGCGTGGTGCGCGGCGTAACGGTGCGATCACGTTCGATAGCGGGGACGATCGGTGCCAAGTTGCAGACATTGCGCGGCGGCAACATCTCGATTTTGACAGAGTTGTGCGAGAACTCGCGTGCCGAGGCGTTCGCGATCATGATGCGACACGCCAGCGATCTCGGCGCCAATGCCATCGTCGCGGTCCGCTACGATGCGACGGACATCATGTCGGGCGTGACCGAGGTGCTCTGCTACGGCACGGCTGTGACGGTGGAACGGACCTGATGACGCCGGCACACCTGCTGCTGCTGCTCGGCCTCTGGTCCGTCGATGCGCGTCAGACTCCCTCCGCGAGTCGCCAGCTCGTCGTCGTGACGACGCCGGCATGGGATGCGGTGAACGGCACGCTCAGGCGCTACTCGCGGACGGGCCCGACATCACCGTGGGTGGCGGAGGGACTGTCCGTCCCGATCGTCGTGGGTCAGACGGGACTCGCCTGGGGCGACGCGGGAGCCGGCACGCGACGTGATCCGCGCAAGCGCGAAGGCGACGGCAAGGCGCCGGCCGGACGCTTTCCGCTCGGCTCGGTGTTCGGCTTCGGCGAATCCGCGTCGCTCGCTGGATTGCGCATGCCGTACCGGCCGCTCGGAGACGGCACGGAATGCGTTGATGACGTGGTGTCGACGCATTACAACCGCGTCGTCGAACGCGACGCGGTACGTCGTGTGGACTGGACGAGCGCGGAGCGAATGCGATCGATCGACCTGTATCGGCTCGGCATCATGGTCGACTACAACACGCGGCCGGTGCGTCGTGGCCGAGGCTCCTGCATCTTCCTGCACATCTGGCGTGCAGAGGGCTCTCCGACGTCGGGCTGCACGGCGATGCGTGCCGACGACCTCGAGAGCATTGCGCGCTGGCTTGATGCGTCGCGCCGCCCGATGCTCGTGCAACTGCCAGCGGCCGAATACACGAGATTGCGTCGGCGGTGGTCGCTGCCGTGACGGATGGGATGCTCAGCCTCGAGAGTCCGCGCTGGGCCTCGCTCACCCAGTCGTATGGCACTGCAGAGGACGTCCCGCGATTGCTCGAGGCGCTGGCCTGCATCGGAAGCACGGAAGCGCGCGCCGAGGTGTGGTTCGCACTCTGGCGTACGTTGCACCGACCGCAGGAGGCGTACTCCGCATCCTACGCGGCGGTGCCGCATCTGCTCACCATCGGGCGCGCGCTCTCGACACGCGAATGCGTCGAGGCCGTGCACCTGGTCACGCGAATCGAGGTGAGCAGGCGTGACCCCGCATCGGCATCGATGCCCGACGATCTGCTCGCGGCATACGGAGAAGCCGTGGACAGTCTGCCCGCCATCGTGGCGTCGATGCACGTCGAGCCGTGGACGGCCGACATGGCGCAGATCCTCGCCGCCGCGCTCCTGGCCGGGAAGCGTCAGCCGGAGCTCGCGCGTGACGTCCTCGAGCTCGGTCGTCGGGTAGTTTGTCCCACCTGCGGAACCGATCACCTGCCGGGCGTGCCTCGCGATTGACGTCGCGACGCCCCCCGAGCGACGCTCACATCTCGAACTCGCTGGCAAAGGCGACAGCGAACTGAAAAGTCTTCGCTTTCGTCCTGCTCTCCATGGCGTCGGCGACGCGCTCGAGGCGCTTGGGGATACCGAGGATCTTCTCCTGCGCCTTCTTGCCGATCTCATCGAGGCCGACGAGCGTCTCGATCGTCCAGAAGCGAATCTGTTCCTCGACGATCGTGAGGTAGTCGCGCGGTCCGTAGATGCCGGCGCGACGGATGACGTCGGCCATCTCGCGGAAGTGTGGCATGCTCACGCCAGGCATGTCGATGGAAGGCATGATCTCCGCCGCGGACGCCAGCGCCGTGTTCGGGTCGCGGGCCAGCACTTCCTTGAAGATCGTGCGATAGAACGTGTAGTGCCGTGCCTCTTCCTTCGCGACGTTCGACAGCACAGTGCCGATGGTGGGCTCGTACTTGCCCGCCAGCTTGCCCGTGTTGGCGTGGCTCACCTGCGTCGCGCGCTCCTGCAGCGTCGTGTAGACGAACACGCGATAGGGATCCTTGTCCCACGCCGGCTCGAATCCGGCTTTCAGATACTCGAACTGCATCCGCTCGAGGACCGGGTTATCGAGGATCCGCGTGTCGTGCATGTAGTCGTGCAGCACGGCACCATGCCGATCTTCTTCGGCCGTCCAGAGGTTCGTCCATTTGGCCCAGAAGGTGTCGCCGCCGAGGTAGGTAGCGAGGAGGCGGTGGAAGTGTGGCAGTCCTTCTTCGGTGAGGAGGTTCAGCGCCAGGGCGACGCGGGAGGGCAGATTGATACCGGACGACCGCGCGCGGAGCTCGCGGAGATGATGGTCGGGATCGGTATCCGGTGCCGGTGCCAGGAGCTCGCTCGGGAACCACAGCACCCGTTTCGCTTCATGCGTGATCATGAGCTGATGCACGACTTCTTCGAGGTCAGCGAGAACTTCGACTTTGGCGAGCGTTTCCGACTCGGGAGGTGTCATGCGTGCAATTTGGCGGATGCGGCCGTAGTAGTCTAGGCGGCGATCCGGACGGCCGGATCGAATCGACACGACCTCTCCTCGCAAACCCCGAACCGTTCGGGATCGAATGGTCACGAGACGGCGATTTCCGCTTCGAATCGTGGTGGCACCACGCAGGAGCAGCCGCTCGACCTTTACAGCGCGTCTGGGACGAGGCACGTTCCGGAATCACACGACCGACCGCCCACGGGCAAGGAGTCGATCATGGACGACTACTACCGAGACACGCAGCCGGACGGCGCACTGGTGCCGCCGCCGACCGTGCCGCCACTCGCACTGGCGACGGCGGCGCCCCTGCCGCCCAGACGACCGAGCGCAGCCGCGATGCGGTCCCGACGTTCGAGATTCACCCAACTGCTCGATTCGGCGATGAATGCGCTCGACGACGTGGCCGACCGAATCGCCACTGCGGTGGGACTGCGCTGAGCGCCGAATGCCCGACCGGCTCCGGCCGTCGTCGCCGTGTGACACCGTGAGCTCAGTCGAATGGGTGTCGATCGCCAGGTACGCTGCCGGATTCGAGGCCGACCTTGCCGTGGCGCGTCTCGAATCCGATGGCATTCTCGCGATTGCGCGCTCGAACGACATCACGGGCATCTTCGGTCCGGGATTCGGCGGAGCGACTTCCCGCGGCGTCGACGTCCTCGTGCCGTCGGATGCGGTGGATGCCGCGCGGGCACTACTTGATCCCGCCACGTGACGTCGTGGCGCTGACGGCGACGATCTACCACTTCGACATTCAGCTGGCGGACGTGGATCGCGGCGTGTACGAGCCGCTCGCCTTCCGCGTTGCGTGCCAGCCCTCGGAGACCGAGGAGTATCTCATGTCACGCGTGCTGGCGTACTGCCTCGAGTACGCGGAAGGCATCGGATTCTCGAAGGGCATCGCGGAGCCGGACGTCCCCGCACTGTTCGTTCGTGATCTCACGGGCGCAATGACCGTCTGGATCGACGTTGGCGCCCCCGACGCGGCGCGACTGCACAAGGCGAGCAAGGCAGCGCCCCGCGTCGCGCTCTATACGCATCGGGAGCCTCGTCACGTGCTGCAGGCGCTCACGGGTGAGCGCATCCATCGTGCGGCCGACCTCGAGCTGCACGCCATCGATCGTGTGCTGATCGACGGTCTCGTCGCACGTCTGGAACGCCGGAACAAGTGGGAGCTGTCAGTGACCGAGCGCCACGTGTACGTCGCGGTCGGCGGTGTGACGGTCGACGGCGACGTGACCCGGTTCGTGGTGCCCTGACTCCGTTCGTCCTCGCGCCGTGCCCCCGTCAGCCGGTCGCGTATCCGCGAAGGCGCTCGAGCATCCGCGTATCCGTCGCCGTCGCATCCTCCAGCTTCGGCGTCTCAATCACCTTCGGCACGCGAGCGAGACGCTCGTCCGACATGATGCGCCGGAACGGCACTTCTCCGAGCGACCCTTCGGCAATGAGTTCGTGACGATCCTTGCGTGACGCGAACGGCGTCTTCGAATCGTTCAGGTGCAGCACGCGGAGCCGATCGAGCCCCATCGCATCGGAGAGCCGCGTGATCACCCCATCGTAGTCGCGCACGAGATCGTAGCCTGCGGAGTAGACGTGGCAGCTGTCGAGGCAGATGCCGATACGCGACCGATGCGCCGGATCGACGCGCTCGATGATCGCCGCAAGCTCCTCGAAGGTGGCCCCGAGGGCTGTGCCTGCCCCCGCCGTCGTCTCGAGGCAGAGCACGGTGGCGCCGGGATTTTCCGAGAGCGCTTCCTCGATCGCGCTGGCGTTGCGCGCGAGGCCGGAGTCACGGTCGTCCATGAAGTTGCCGGGGTGCGACACGAGGAAGTCCAGGCCGAGCGCGTGGCAGCGTCGCAGCTCGGCGCCAAATGCGGCAATGGAGCGTGCGCGCAGGACGTGATCGGGGCTCGCGAGATTGATCAGGTAGGAGTCGTGCGCCATCGAGGCGGCCACGCTGGTAGCGGCGAGGCGGTCGCGGAATGTCGAGCACTCAGCGCCCTCGCAGTCACGCTCCGCCCATCGGTTCGCCATCTTCGTGAAGAGCTGCATCGCGGTTGCACCGATCGCCGCCGCACGAGGGGGCGCGTCGGGTACGCCGCCGGCCGCACTCACATGGGCGCCCAGCAGCAGCGGTAGGACCGTCTCCCCATCCGCGCCCATCGGCTCGTCGACAGCGAGCGACGTCACGGAGCGAGGTCCGGCGTTCGCCCGCGATGGAGACGGCCGCAGCGCGGGCAATGGATGTCACCCGATTCCGCGAGCGCATAGTCGTACGCACGTCCGCACTGACATTCCGCTTCAAGTGCCTCGTGCCCGCAGCCGATGCAGAACGCATCAACCGCGTCGTACCCGCGAAAGCGTCCGCAGACGGCGCACCGCTTCGTCACCATCTCCATCACCTCGCTCCGCGCAGCCAGCGCTCGGGATCGACTGCGCGCCCCTTGGGCCGCATCTCGAAGTGCAGATGCGGGGCGAGCTCGGGGTCCGAGATGCCCACCGTGCCGACGACGTCTCCCTTCTTCACCCCTGCGCCCGCGCGTAGCGCTGCGCCCTGGAGCGAGGCATAGATGGAATAATCTCCTTCACCGTGCTGGATGATCACGGTGAGCCCGTAGGTGCCGAGCTGCCCCACGCTGACGACCTGCCCGGGTGCGACCGCTTTCACCGGCGTCCCGATCGCGGCAGCGATGCCCATGCCGTTCCACCGGGTCGTGGTGTTGTTCGGATTGATCACGCGGCCGAACCGGTACAGCAGTGAGCCATCGACCGGCCAATCGAGTCGACCCGCATCTGCGATCTTGAGCGTGCTGATGGCGCGAGGCGCATTGGGTCGCGCGGCCACGGTGCGAACCCGCTGCGCTTCGATCGCAGCAAGTACGTTGCCGAGTCGCGCTTCCGACGCGCGGATCTGGGCCAGCCGGTCCTGAATCTGCTGGCTGCTTCGCTTCGCCTGACGCAGACTGGTCGAGCGTAACCGCTCGAGGCTCGCCAGGCGTTCCTCCTCGCGCAATTTGTCGCCACGGTTCTCGGCAACGGCATCGCGCAGCTTGACGAGCTCGGTCCGCTGTCGGCCGATGTCGTCGCGCAGCGTTTCCAGCCGCTTTACGAGTGAGCGATCGTGGACGGCGATCTCGTGAAGATACTTGTATCGCGCCACCAGCTCTCCGAACGACCGGGCGGTGAGCATCGCCTCGGCTGAATAGAGAGGTCCGCGCTTGTAGATCTCCACGAGTCGTCGCTGCAGCGTGGTGCGCCGCTGCGAGAGCTTCGATTCCGCGCTCGTCATGCGGTCGGTCGTTTCCTGCACGACGCCATTGATGGAGGTCATCTGACGATCCAGCGCGGCCAGCATCCGCTCGGTCGCCGTGCGCTGGCGGTCGAGATTCACCAGCTCCTCGGCCAGGTCGTGCACGTTTCCCTGCAGGTTCGCCATCCGACGCTCGAGATCGGCACGCTCGCGCCGGATCCGCTCGAGCTCATCGCGTTGGGCCCGGATGCGGGACTCCGCACCCTGCGCGGGCAGCGACGCGGACACGCCGGAGCAGAGCAGGAGACTGACGACGAGCGGCAACGCCCGCGCTAGACGCTGCGTAGATGCCTCCCGACCGAGACGGCGCTGCCGACCAGCCCGATCATCGCGCCGAAGAGGAGCCCGAGTGCGGCGAGCCGCTGATCGAAGAACACCGTCTCGATGATGTACCGATCGATCAGAAGCCGCGCGAGCCACGTCAAGAGTAGCGCAAGCAGTCCACCCATCACGCCCTTGGCGAAACCTTCGAGCAGAAACGGACGGCGAATGTAGGAATCGGTGGCTCCGACGAGTCGCATGATGGAAATTTCGCGCGCCCGGGCGAGTACGGCCATCCGGATGGTGGCGCCGATGATGATCATCGAAACGGATGCGAAGGCCAGGCCGAGCACGAGGCCGGCGATCCCGGCGATGTTGCGCAGGCGATATAGCTTCTGGATCCATTCTTCGCCGTAGCGGATGTCGTCGACGAATGCGTACGTGTTGACCCGAGCAGCGACGCTGCGGACGTTCGCAGGACTCCGGAATCCGGGCCGGAGGCGCACGTCGATGGACGCGGGAAGAACCGCGCCCTCGAATACGTCGCGAAACTCGCCGAGCTCGCGACGCGCCCGGGCAAGGGCCTCGCCCTGGGTCACCGTGCGCGCCGAGAGCACTTCGGGAAACGTCGCGATGTCAGCGGTCGCGATGGCGATCGTCTCGACGGGAGTTCCCTCCGCAATGAAGGCGCGTACCTCGACGCGGTCCTCGAGACGATCGAGCGCCTCGCGGATGTTCAGCGCGACGAGTCCGAACAGTCCAAAGGCGAAGAGCGAAAAGGCGATTGTCGTCACGCTCAGCGCGCTGAGGAGCGGGGCGCGACGAAACGTCACCAGGGCGTCACGCAGCGATCGCATCAGAGTTCGCGCGCCACGCGCGGCTGGTTGGCCGAGTCGAACACGATCCCTCCGCGGTTCATCTCGATGGTCCGGAACTCCTGACGCCGGATCAGCTCGAGATTGTGCGTGGCCATCATGACCGCCGTCCCCGCCGCATTGATCTCCCGCAGAAGCTGGAAGATGCCGCGCGTGGCGCGGTCGTCGAGATTGCCGGTGGGCTCGTCGGCGATGAGCACGAACGGATCGTTCACGAGGGCACGGGCGATGGCCACCCGCTGCTGCTCGCCACCCGAGAGCTCCCTCGGATATGCGGTACCTTTCGAGGCGAGCCCCACCTGCGTCAGGACGCGGGCCACCTTGGGCCCGATCGTCACCTTCGCCGCGCCGGTGACCTCCAGTGCGAAGGCGACGTTCTGTTCCGCCGTGCGATTCTCCAGGAGCCGGAAATCCTGGAACACGATCCCCAGCTTGCGCCGCAGGCGCGCGACATCTCCCGGCGTCGCATCGAGCGAGCTCGTTCCGCTCACACGGACCTCGCCAGCGGTGGGCCGCTCCTCGAGGTACACCATGCGCAGCAGCGTCGTCTTGCCCGCACCGCTCGCGCCGGTGAGGAAGACGAACTCACCCTTGCCCACGTGCAGCGTGATGTCCTGAACCGCGGTGCCGGTGCGCGCGTAGCTCTTCGTGACGTTGAAGAAGCGGATCATGCCTTGTGCATGAGAGACCCGTCATCGATCGCGTCCTCGAGATCGAGAATCTCCCAGCTCGAGCGCGCGGTGACGGTATCGATGACGGCCTTGAGCAAGCCGATCAGGATGGGTCCGATGAGGATGCCCGCCAGTCCAAAGGTGTACACGCCGGTGATGAGCGCCACGAACATCCAGTAGAAGTTGAGGACCCGTGATCGTTCCGCGGCGATCTTCGGCCGAAGGTACATGGAGATGAATCCGGTGTTCACCACCGTCCCGATCGCGACCATCGCGATCGCCGGTCCCACCGCATCTCGAAAGACCACGAGCCAGATCGCCACCGGCACGTACACGCTCCAGGAGCCGACGATCGGAAAGAACCCGATGATGAACGACACCACGGCGAGCGCACCCGCGAGGGGCACGCCGAACGCCAAATTCATCAGGAGAA
>JBDSSY010000272.1:0-3002 GCA_039928585.1 Gemmatimonadaceae bacterium
TCCGTCGAGAACGACTTCGCGATCATCACGCAGGATCAGCTGTTCGACGTCTACAACAAGATCTTCGGCGCCTTCTTCCTCGTGATGCTCGTGCTGTCCGCGGTCGGATTGATCGTCGGTGGCGTGGGCGTGGTGGCCATCATGATGATCTCCGTGACCGAGCGCACCCGCGAGATCGGCGTGCGCAAGGCGCTCGGCGCCACCCGCGGAACAATCCTGTGGCAGTTTCTCGTCGAGGCCGTGACCCTCACGGGCATCGGCTCCGTGATCGGACTCGTGCTCGGTACGCTCGTCGCGTTCGCCATCGCCAAGCTCACCCCCATCGCCGCGAGCGTCCCTCCGCTTGCCGTCGTCGCCGCCCTGCTCGCGAGCTGCGTCACCGGTGTCGTGTTCGGCATGCTGCCGGCGGCGAAGGCGGCAAAGCTGGATCCCGTCGCGGCGCTGCGGTACGAATAGCGCGCCGCCGGCGCGCGAGAATGGCGAACGGTTCACGGTTCACGGTTCACGGTTCACCGGTAGTTGTTCACGCTACCGTCTCTCCCCCGCCCCACCAATGCCCTTCCACGAGGCCATCCGGCTCGCGCTGCAACAGATCCGCGTGCAGAAGCTGAAAAGCTTCTTCACGCTGCTCGGCGTGATGATCGGCGTGATGTTCCTCATCGCCGTCGTGTCCATCGTGACGGGGATGAGCAAGTACGTCGAGGAGGATTTCGCCGGGCGCATGCTCGGGGCCAATACCTTCACGCTCCGACGCTACCCCTGGTTCGGCAACAATACCACGGACGAAGAATGGCGAGAGTGGCAGAAGCGCCCTCGCGTCTACCATTCCGATGTCGCGCTCGTCCGGAGCGCCCTGCCCTCCGGCACCCGATACGCCGTGGAGAGCCAGGAAACGCTCTGGGCCACCAGCACCTACTCGCGCCCGCGCCAGATCGAATGCCATGCGGTGGAAGGCGACTACTTCACGATCAAGAAGTACGACCTCTCGAGCGGCCGGGTGTTCACGCACCAGGAGGCGGAGCTGGGCTCACCTGTCGTTGTCATCGGCGACGAGGTCGCGAGCTTCTTCTTCGCCGGCCTCAATCCGCTCGGCCGCGAGCTGCGCATCGGCGGCATGCCGTATCAGGTCATCGGCGTCATCGAGCATCAGGGCAACCTGTTCGGCCGGTCGCTCGACAAGACTGCGTACGCCCCGTTCAACTCGCCGCTGCATCGGCTCACCAACCCGCGTGGCGACATCGACGGGCTGATGGTGCAGGCTCCGAATGACCAGATGATGGGCGAGGCGATGGAGACTACACGCGAGGTGCTGCGCGGCCAACGCCGCCTGCGGCCGAGCGTCGCCGACAACTTCGTCATGGAAACTTCGGCATCGGCGCTCGCGTCGTTCCAGAAAATCAAGGGCATCATGACGGTCGCCGGCACGGCGCTGCCCGCCATCGGACTCGTCGTCGGCGGCATGGTGATCATGAACATCATGCTCGTGGCCGTCGCTGAACGCACGCGAGAGATCGGAATCCGCAAGTCACTCGGGGCACGACGGAAGGACATCCTCCGTCAGTTCCTCGTGGAGAGCGCCACCCTCAGCACGCTGGGCGCGCTGCTCGGCATCGCGCTCGGCATCCTGTCGGCGAAAGTCATCTCCTGGAACACGCCGCTTCCGGCCGCGGTCGCGCCGTGGTCGCTGGTGGTCGCCACCCTGCTCGGCACCGTCGTTGGAATCGTCTCCGGGATGTATCCCGCCCGCAAGGCGGCACGCCTCGACCCCATCGACGCCCTGCGGCAGGAGTAAAGCATGCGCCTGCTCACTCCATTTTCGATGGCGTTCGAAGGTGTGGGGATCGCGCTCGACGCACTGCGTTCGAACAAGGTCCGCGCTGGACTCACCATCATGGGCGTCGCACTGGGCGTCTTCGTCGTCGTCGCCATGTCGTCGATCATCCGTGGCATCAATGAATCGTTCCGGCGCGACGTCGAAGCGGCCGGGCCGACATCTTTCTTCGTGTACCGTCGGCCCATCGGCGGCTTCAACAGCTGCGACGGCACCGACGAGACCTGCCCCGAACGGCGCAACCCGGCCATCACCATGGACGAGGTCGCGCTCATAGAGCGTTTGCAGTCCATCCGCGCCGTGACGGCGCACATCGGCACCGGCGCGACGTTCAAGTACAAGGACAAGGTGTCGCGCTCCGGCATGGAGGTGTATACGCCAAACTGGACCGAGGTCGACGGCGGCGACATTTTTCCCGGTCGGAGCTTCACGTACGCCGAGAACACGACCGGGGCCAAGGTCGTCCTGGTGAACGACAAGCTGGCGGAGCAGCTCTTCGGCCAATCCGATCCGATCGACAAGACCATCATGATCGACGACGTCCTGTTCACCGTCATCGGGTTCTATCACTACACCTCCAGCCCCATGGGAACGCCCACGTCGGCGGGCGGCGGAGATTCCCCGAAAGCCATCGTGCCGTTCGAGTCGGCACGGCGGCACTTGAACCTGTGGATGCGCGGCAACAACCTCATCGTGAAGCCGCGCGCGGGTGTGCTCACGGAAGTGGCGGTCGACGACGTGATTGCGGCTCTTCGCGGGCATCGCGGACTACGGCCTACCCAGCCGAACAACTTCGACATCGTCACGCAGGATCGACTCTGGACGATCTACAACAAGTTGTTCGGCACCTTCTTCGTCGTCGGACTCGCGCTGTCGTCAGTGGGCCTGCTGGTCGGTGGCATCGGCGTCATCGCCATCATGATGATTTCCGTCACGGAGCGCACACGGGAGATCGGCGTGCGGAAGGCACTGGGCGCGACCGCCGGCACGATTCTCTGGCAGTTTCTCGTGGAGGCCGCGACACTCACCGGCATCGGCGGCGCCATCGGGCTGTTCGCCGGATGGCTGCTCGCCATCGCGATCCGCAGCTTCACGCCCATTCAGGCGTCGATCCCGCCAGCCGCCGCGGTGATATCGCTGCTCGCGAGCTGCGTCACTGGTGTGCTCTTCG
>JBDSSY010000273.1:0-5762 GCA_039928585.1 Gemmatimonadaceae bacterium
CGCGCAGGTCGGCTCCACCACCGACATCATCATGGGCCGCACGATCGGCGCCGATTCGGCCCCGGTCGCCGGCGCGCGCATCGAGGTGACGTCGGCGGAAACCGGCATCACGCGGCGCAAGACGACCAACGAGCGCGGCGAGTTCTCCATCCTTTTTCCCGACGGCGGCGGAAGCTATACGCTGCGCGCGAGCTTCATTGGATATGCGCCGTTCAGCATGAGCGTGCAGCGCCAGGCGGACGAGGACCGTCTCGAGGTCGTGGTGCGGCTCACCCGGAATGCGCAAGTGCTTCAGACGGTGAACGTTCGCGCAACGAACAATCGCGACAATCAGCAGGAGCGTCCGGCGGCGGGCAGCACCGAGCGAAACCTGTCACCGGCGCAACTCGACCGACTCCCGATCGACAAGGGTGATCTCGCCTCGGTGGCGACACTCGCCCCCGGGGTGATCGGATCGGCGGCCACCGACTCGACGCCGGCGAGCTTCTCGGTTGCCGGCCAGCCCGCGAGCCAGAATCAGATCACGCTCGACGGACTCAGCTTCGGGTCGGGCACCGTGCCGCAGGAAGCGGTGCGCGGCACGCGCGTGATCACGAGCACGTACGACGTGAGCCGAGGCCAGTTCACAGGCGGGCAGGTGGCATCGACCACGCGGAGCGGGACGAACAACCTGCAGGGGTCGGTCAGCTATTCGCTCCGCGATCCGTCGCTCGAGTTCGTCGATGAGTCGTCGGCGACGTTCGGGCAGAAGTATCAGCAGAATTCCTTCAGCTTCGGGGTCGGTGGTCCCGTCGTGCGCGACGAGATGTTCGTCTTCGGCGCAGCCTCGGTCTCGCGGCGCACGAACCCGCTCTCGTCGCTCACTGCGGCCGACGCGCGGACGCTGGCCCGCCTCGGCGCGAGTCCCGATTCGGTTCAACGCTTCCTCGGCCGCATCAACACGTTCGGCGTCGGCGCCACGCTGCCCGGCATCCCCGATGAACGACTGGCCGACCAGGCGTCGGCGATCCTGCGCTTCGACTGGTCGCTCGGCGAGTCGCACACACTCACGCTGCGTGGTGACTGGCGCGGCTCGCTGCAGGACGGCACACGCATCTCGCCGTTCGCCGTGCCGACGACGGGGGGAAATCTCCGGACGATGGGCGGTGGCGGACTGGCAACGCTCACGTCGAATTTCGGCCGATTCATCAACGAGGCGCGCGTCTATCAATCGTCGGATCGACAGAACACCGAGCCCTATCTCATTGCACCGATCGGCCGAGTGACCGTGGCGTCGCTACTGGCGACGGGTGAGCAGAGCTTCACCAACCTGCAGTTCGGAGGCAATCCGTCACTCCCGCAGGAGACGCACGCGAGGCTGCTCGAGGCGACGGACGAGCTGTCGTGGGTGTCGTCCGGTGGCGCGCATCGCTTCAAACTCGGAGCGCTGATCAATGCGGATCGCTCGACGATCGGTCAGATCCCGAACCGCTACGGCACGTTCTTCTTCAATTCGCTCGCCGACCTCGATGCGAATCGTCCATCGCAGTTCACCCGCACGATCTCGGGTCGTGATCGCCTGGCCGGCAGCAACAACGTGGCGATCTATCTCGGGGATGCGTGGCGCAAGTCGGCGGCATTCCAGGCGACGTACGGCCTGCGGGTGGAGGGGACGCGCTTTCCCCGTGATCCCGTACGCAATCCGGCGGTGGAGACGTTGTTCGGGCGCCGGACGGATCGCTCGCCGGCGGAAGTGCATGTCAGCCCGCGTGCGGGATTCACCTACTTCGTCGGCCTGCCCGCGGCGCCCGCCAATGCACGCGGGGGACGGACGGGCGGGGACGGGCAGGGCGGGCCGCGCGGCCAGGGCGGCCCCGGGGGATTCGGCGGATTCAATCAGGCAAGCTGGATCATCCGCGGCGGCGTGGGCGAATTTCGCGGTCGCATCGCCTCGACGCTCGTGGCCGCCGCAGTCGAAGCCACGGGCGTGCCGGGCGGGCAGTCTACACTCACCTGTATCGGTGCCGCGGTTCCGACGCCCGACTGGCCTGCCTATCTCGCCGATCCGGCCAGCATCCCGACCGCCTGCCTGGGCGTCATGCCGGAACCGACCCTGGGCCAGCGTCGCAATGTGACGCTGTTCGATGAGGAGTTCGCTGCGCCCAAAGTGTGGCGCTCGTCGCTTGGCGCGAGTCGGCGATTCCGCGAGCGCTACAACTTCAGCATCGACGGCTCATTCGCCGCAGGAATCGACCAGCTCGGATCGCGGGATCTCAACCTCGACGCGACGCAGGCTTTCGCGCTCGCGCTCGAGGGGCGTCCTGTGTACACGCCGGCGAGCGCGATCATTCCCGGCACCGGCGCGACGAGCATCAATGCTTCGCGAGTGCACCCGGAATACGGCGCGGTGAGCGAGCTGACCTCGCGTTTCCGCTCCAGGTCGACGCAGGTGAGCGTTTCGTTGGGTGGCCTGACGCTGCGCGGCATCGCGCTGGGCGGATCGTACACCTTCCTGCGTGCACGCGACGAACAGAATGGATTCAGCACGGGTGGCGGTTTCGGATTCGGCGGAGCCACCACGGCCGGCAATCCCAACGTGGTGGAGTGGGGCACGTCCGATCTCGAGCGGCGCCACTCGATGGTTGGCACAGTGACGTATCCCGTGCGCGCCTGGCTCGATCTCACGGCCGTCGCACGCGCGACGGCCGGACAACGGTACACGCCGACAGTGAGTGGCGACGTGAACGGCGACGGATCTCGCAACGACCGCGCGTTCATCCACGATCCCGGAAGCGCGGCGATCCAGGGCGACAGCGCACTGGTGAACGGCATGACCCGCCTCTTGGCCAGCTCCCGGGGAAGCGCCCGGGTGTGCCTCGCGTCGCAGCTCGGAAGCATCGCGGGGCGCAACAGTTGTGTGTCGCCGTGGACGCCTGCGCTCGACTTCCAGATGAACTTCAAGCCGAGCGCGCTGGGCTTGAATCGCCGGCTCACGCTGTCGTTGCAACTCCAGAATGCGCTGGTCGGCATCGACCAGCTTCTACACGGATCCGATGACCTGCGTGGCTGGGGACAACCCGTCATTCCCGACCGGACGCTCCTGGTCGTTCGTGGCTTCGATCCGGCGGCCGAGCGGTTTCGCTATCAGGTCAACGAACATTTCGGCGTGCCGAGCGGCCGCAACAGCGCGTATCGCATCCCGTTCCAGATCGGGCTGCAGGGACGGCTCGCGGTGGGCACGGATCCGAGAAGCCAGCAGATTCGCCAGATCTTCGGCGGAGCGAACGGTCGGGCAGCGACCCGCGAGGATTACGTCGCTCGCATGCAGCGCCTCGTGCCGAATCCATTTCTCCGGACCATCGCGCTCGACGACTCGCTCGCGCTGGCGCTGACGGCGGAGCAGAAGTCGCGATTGCTGACACTCTCGGATTCGCTCGCGCCACTGGTTGACAAGCTGGTGACGGAAATCGCCGACATGCTCGTAGGCGCAGGGAGCAATCCAGACCCGATGGTCATCTTCGCTCGCATGGCGGGAAAGACGGCGGAGGGACGCAAACTGGCCGAGCAGTCCATCAGGCGCCTGCAGGCGACGGTGACCGCGGAGCAATGGGCGAAGCTTCCCGATGCGGTGAAGACCGTGCCGACCGGTCGTGGCCTCGGTGGCGGAGGGGAGGGCGCCGGCCGCCGCGACGGCCAGCGACCGCCACCGTGAGCGCGAGGGAGGTGGCGGTGGACATCGTCCTCACCTGCCGTCCGCTATCGCCCGCAGGCGGCGAGCAGGCGTCGTGGGCGAGCGGCGTACGGATATAGCTCGCGTGCCGGCCTGGCGTGTGCGATGACGCGCCTGCAGTTGCCCCGCCGCGCATGCGCATCCGCGAGACGCATGTGGATCCGGTAACTGCCGGGATCCAGGAGTGATGCGCGTTCGAGCTCGGTGGCGCGGGACGTGGTGGCGAAGATGGACATGGCCGTGAGCTGCGACGCGCTACGGGAGACAGCGAACCCGCCGGCCGCCATCACGCCGAGGAGGAGGACGGCCCGCATTGGCAGCGCGAGGTGAACGACGGCGCGCTCACGGGAGGGCGGCGACAGTGCGCCCAGCAGCGTCCACGCGACAAGGGCGGGCACGGGCAACAGCAGCACGGCGTCGAAGGTGCCCACCACCATCAGAATGGCGAGCGTACCGAGCAGGATGCATGCGGAGAGGCGATCTTCCGGCGTTCGCCCGTCGCGAACGCCGCGCAACCCGTCGGCGAGCAAAGCGAGCATCGCGAGCAGGAGCAGCACGAACGAAGCAACGCCACGCTCCGACACGAACGTCATCCAGTCACTGCTCGGCCATGGATTCGACGTCATGCCATCGTTCGCGAGCGACGGATCGTTGGGTGCCGCGAACTTCGGATAGGTGACCGCCCAGTTGCCAGGGCCTACGCCGAGCAGCGGATGGCGCACCGACATGCGGAGCGAGTTGCCGTACTGCACCAGTCGTCCGCGTCCGCTGCCATCCTTGTAGTTCACGACGCTGCGCGCCGTGTCGAGATAGGGAGAGTCGCTGCGCCAATCGAGCGTATTGGGCATGAGCAGCGCGACCGCGCCGCCGCCGAATGCCGCAAGCGGGAGCGCGATCACGCGCCGGAGCCGCAACGTCCCCCGCCCGCGTCGGAGCGCCGCGATCACGAGCGGCAGCAGTACCAGCGCACCGACGAGGAGCGCGAGCCAGGCCGCGCGACTGCGCGACAGGACCAGCGCGCCCCCGACGAGGGCGAGTCCGCCCGTCCACCAGGCGAATGACCGGCGCGTGGCGGCCGTCGCGGCTACGAAGACGAGCGTCGGCACGATGATCACGCTCAGGTGCGCCATGAAATTGCGATTCCCGAACGTCCCACCCGGCGCGCGATTGAGGCTGACGTACTCCGAACGCAGGCCGTACGCCTGAAGCAATGCGGTCACTGCGCCCACGATGCCGGCCAGCGCGACCGCGGCGAGCAACGGCCGCGTCAATCCGCGGCGCACCAGGCTCCGCGCGCACCAGAAGCAGGAGGCGCCGGAGACCGAGACGGCGACCGCGCGTGCCGCCAGCCACCAGTTTGTCGCGAAGAGCGCAGAGGCGAGGCCGATGACGAGGAACAGCGCGACCAACTGATCGACGCGGGCGAGGGCGAGCCGCTTGACGTGGAACGCGCAGAGCATGACCGCGAGCACTGCCGTGACGTGCAGCACCAGCTCTTTCGGCACGAAGAAGCGGTCGAGCTCGAACACCTTGTACGGCACCGAGGCGAGCACCACCGCAAGCGCGCCAGCCTGCAGCACGTGAAGCGCCAGGCGATCGGTAATGGTCGGCGTCGTACTCATGCGCAGCGGCGGCGTCGGGTCACGCGCACGAATGTACACGCGGGTGCAGAAACTCCCACGGTATCCCCGCCGTCGTGATGCCGCGACCCGCGCGCGCCGCCGGCGCTTCCAGCGATGGCGGCGTTACGAGTATCGCAGTGCAGTACGCACCCGATGCTCGGCTACCTGCAGATCGGTTCGCCCTCGCCGGCCGACGGTACGAGCGGGTTCACCGTGTTCACGGCGATGGCGCAGGTGAAGTTCAGGATCTGCGAGTGTGTCACTGTCGCCGACCAGTAGCCGGAGCCGGTCACGATCGTCGGATCGCTCACGCTCTGCGACGACCTGAACTTCAGCCTCGACGTGTCGTACACCGTGTACCGGATTGAATCTGCGTGGAACGCCTCCTCCGCGGACACCAGATTGCGGAGATCCGTCTTCATCGCCGCGGT
>JBDSSY010000274.1:0-5257 GCA_039928585.1 Gemmatimonadaceae bacterium
TGTAGTCGCCACGAGTCATCCGCTCGGTCTCGGTACAGGGTGAGCTCTCCCGCCTGGCTGTCGCAGCGCCAGTAGTCGCGCCGGTAGCCGTCGTCCCACCAGTCGCCCGACAGTCGCTCGGGGCCGATGGCGCGCGTCACCGTGATGCGTTGGCTGCGCCACGTGATCACGCGCGGCATCTCGCCATCGCAGAGCACCTCTATCGGTTCGGGTGGATCGAGGGCGCGCCGCGCGGCGGTGGTCGCCGAGGGCTGCGCTGCCGGCTCCGTGAACCGTGAACCGTGAACCGTGAACGGTGACATCAGGCGCAGAGCCGGTGCAGTCGCGGGTACCGCTGCCGCCGGCAATGCACGCGCACTCTCGCCACTGCCGTTGCCGTCACGATTCACGGCGAACGTCTCACGCTTCACCAATTCGTCCACGGGTGCCTGGGCCTCGCACCAGACCCCGGCCCGTTCGGGTCTGTGCGTGTCGTGCGCCTGTGCGCGCACGATCGCACCGGTGCCGAGTTCCGCTCGCAGCCGTTCGAGCGCGGCGTCGGCGGCGCCAAGGTCGCGCCAGGAGACGCTGAGCAGGTCGCCCTGTTCGCCGGTGAGCGGAGCGGCGGCGACGACGGCCACGCGCACGGCGATCACCGGCGCCTCCAGCGTCCAGGCATCGAGCAGGGCGCGGCAGCGTTCGAACAGTGGCAGCACGCGGGCGAGCGGGCGGGCGAGCCGTGCCTCGCGAGTGACCGTATGTGCTGGTGCGGTGGCCATCGGCCCGCGCGTGTCGTCGAGGGTGAGCGTGATGGCGACGGCGGCGATGGCACGGCCATGCGCGATCATCTGCTGCACCAGCTGGTCGAGCGCCGCGCGCACGAGGAACAACACGGGCTCCGTCGTCATCGCGGGTGACGACAGCGCCACTTCAACGGCCGGCTGCGTCTCGACGCGCGCGAGCACGGGACGGCGCGAATCATCGGCGCGTGCGAGCCTCCAGGCGCGTAGCCCCACCTCACCCCATCGGCGCTCCACGTCGTCCGCGCTCAACGCGGCGAACATCCCCACCGTCCGGAGCCCGAGGGCATGGAGAGCCGCGCGCAACTCGTCATCCATCGGGACGAGGGCGAGCGGCGCCGCTGCGAGATAGACCGCATCGCCGCCGGCCGGCACGACGTGCACGAGCACGCGGTCGTCGGCCCGCTGTTCGAAGCTCGCGCCCGCCCAGGTGGCGGCGCGCGCCGCGACGCACGAGCCGGCGACCGCGACGCGCGGCCGCGGATGCCAACGGCGCGCCACGCGCAGCAGCGTGTGCGCGAGCGTGCGTTCACCGCCCACCGCGTCGAATCCGCTCGCACCCACCCACCACAATCCCGGTGCGCCCGCTACTGGCGTCACCTGCGGGCTGGCGGCGAGCAGCTGCGCCGACACCTCGGTGATGGCCGCGGTGATGGCGACGTCGTCCCACGGGAGCTCGACGAGATCGGCGCACAATGCGCGCGCCTCCGTGGGTCGCATGCCGGCACGAATGCCAGCGCGCCCTGCCGCGGCGGACACGGCCTGCAGTCGCTTGCCCACGGCGTCGGTGAGCGCGATGGCGACGTCATCCCAGTGCGCGGGCGCGCTCGACGGCGGTGCGGAGCTCCCGTGGGGGTTCTGCATGGGCGCCGCGTCCGGCAGGGACAGCGGGAGGAGCAACTGCCCCCCCACGCCGGCCGTGCCGGTTTCCCCCCGCCGGGCCGCGCGCCACACCGCGCCGATCGGGAACCTCGGGATGCGCACACAGGCGACGCGCCACAGCGATTGCACAACTCACCTCCACCGTCCGAAGCGTTCCCCCCTTCTCCACCCGCACGGCGATCGTGCGGGTCGTGCCATCGCCGGCGTCGTGTCGCGATCGTCGGGTGCCCGGAGCCGCCCGCTCGACGACGAGGCGCACCGCGCCACCGAGTTGCGAGGCGGCGCCGGCACGGTCGCCGAGCATCACCAGCGCCGCGCCGCCATCGCGCGCCAGCCGAGTGAGCCGCACCGCGGCCGACTTGGTGAGTGTCGGTGCCCCGTCGAGCACGACGAGGGCGAAGGCGCCGCTCCGCAGCAGGATGTCGGCGCACCATGCGGCGCGCGTCGCATCATGGGGGCGGATGATCCACACGCCGTCAGCGTCTCCCAAGTGCACCCAGTCGCGTGCGTCCAGGGTGCGCTGGGCATCGATGACGGCGACCCAACCGCGACCCGCGGCCGTGGCCTCGACGACGGCGCGCACGAGGGTGGTCTTCCCGCTCCCGGTGCTCCCGACGATTTCCGTGAGCCGCCCGCGCGGCAACCCGCCTCCCGGGAGCACCAGGTCGAGCGCCGCGATCCCGGTGGGAATCGCCGGCGCGCTGGGCGCGGGCGGGGGAAGCAGTTGAACGAGTTCGGCCAGCGAGAGGGACATGCGGAATGAGGGAGCAGATATGGTGCCGTTACCGAACAAACACCGAAAATAGAGCGTGTGAGCCCAGGCAGCGGGCTCGTCACCACGTTCTCAGGCGGGGTGCTATTTACCGAACGAATACCGAAACTGCAACCAGTGCCTGGATGGCAGGGGCCGTCCCGTTCCGCAACCTCGTGGACGGGCACTCGGGGGGAGGCATGTGCCAGTTTCTCCGCTCGTCTCGCCGATGCGCCACACTCGCGCTCGCAGAACCAATCAGCGACGCCGCGAGTATAGACAGCATGCCCAGCGACATGCGGGGCCCTCACGTACACACGAGGCACTGATGATCCAGACAGCTCTGCGAGCGTTCGCGCTCCTGTCCTTCGCCGCCGCGCCAGCCTTTGCCTCCGCACCCGCCGCGGTCGCGACGCCACCCGCCGCGCAACTCGACACCGTCGTCTTCGGGGGGGGCTGCTTCTGGGGTGTGCAGGCGGTGTTTCAGCACACGAAGGGTGTGGTGAAAGCGACGTCGGGATACAGTGGGGGCACGGTCGCCCGCCCCAACTACGAGCAGGTCACGACCGGACGCACGGGACACGCTGAAGTCGTGCGCGTGGTCTACGATCCGAGCAAGGTGTCGTACCAGCAGCTGCTCACGGTGTTCTTCACCGTGGCGCACGATCCCACGGAACTCAACCGTCAGGGCCCCGACGTCGGCACGCAATATCGCTCGGCCATCTTCCACACGAGCGATGCGCAGCGTCAGGCGACCCAGGCCTATATCGCCCAGCTCGAGAAGAGCGGCGCGGTGAAGCAGAAGGTCGTCACGCAGGTGACACCGCTGCGCGACTTCACGGTGGCGGAAGCGTACCATCAGAACTACGCGACGCTGCATCCCAACCAACCGTACATCCGGTACAACGACGCGCCGAAGATCGCCGCGCTCAAGCAGGATCATCCGCAGTTGTGGACCGACACGCTGGCGTCGTACTGACACACGGCCGAGTCTGGCGCGAGTCCGCATCGCGGTCGGTGCGGACCTTGCCCCTTCGGTGGGCATCATCAACTCGGAGCACACCGAATGTCTGAACGGAACAAGCCGCACAACGGTCGCGACGTGGATGGACATTACGAGGTCAAGCAGGCTGACGTCGACGACCTGGAGAGCGATCCGAACGGACGCGAAGTCATTCGAGACGACGTACGGCTCGGTGGTGCGGTCGCCGACATCGGCGCGCACGCGGGGCAACGTGCCGCGCACATCCACGAGCTCGTCGAAGAGAACCGGGACAACGTGAACAAGCTCACCGGCAAGGCCGCGGAGCAGGGGAAGCCGCCGCGCTGACGACGATCGACACTGGTCGGTGATGATGCATGAAATGGCTCGCGCTCTTGCGCGAGCCATTTTTTTCGTGCCGTGCAGGTGATCGTGTATCAGGCCTCCACGCGAGCCGCACGCCTGCCCATCCCATGCGACGCGATCGCGCACAAACGGATGACGCATCGCGCTCGCTGATTGACGAGCGCCCCATACTCGCTTCATACTCTGCGCGGAGTCTTCCTCGCCGTTCCCCCGAGCGCGGATCCGTCGCTCGACCATGAGGAGAGAGATAATGCGATCTACCGTGCGAACTGCGCTGTTCGTGTGCCTGTGTATTGCGGGCAGCGCCCAGGCCCAGCGCCGTGTCACCGGACGCGTCGTGGAAGCGGGCGGCGCCCTGCCGCTCGGCAGCGTCTCGATCACGCTGCCTGGTACCACTGTCGGCGCCGTCACGAGTGACAATGGTGTGTTCACCCTGTCCGTACCGGCGGGCGATGTGCAGCTCAATGCGCGTCGCATCGGCTACCGGCGCCGGACTTTCACCGTGCGGGCCACCGACGGCGACGTGCGAGTGGAGCTCGAGCGCGACCCGTATCGTCTCGAAGCGCAGATCGTGACGGGTGCGGCCACGTCGGTCGCGCGCCAGAACGTGGCGAACGACGTCGGCCTCGTCACGGCCGATCAGCTCACCCGCGTGCCCTCGGCCTCGATCGAGAATGCGCTCGCCGGCAAGATCCCCGGCGCGCAGGTGATCGCGAACGGCGGAGCGCCGGGCGGCGGCAACCAGATCCGCATGCGCGGCGTGACGTCCGTGTTCGGATCGGCCGATCCACTTTACGTGGTGGACGGGGTGATCATCAGCAACGACGTGATCCAGCCCGGTACCAACGCGCTCACCTCGGCCCGCCGTGCATCGGCGAACGCGTCGAACCAGGACAACGGCGTGAACCGCATTGCCGACCTCAACCCCAACGACATCGAGACGGTGGAGGTGTTGAAAGGGGCGTCAGCGTCGGCGATCTACGGATCAAAGGCGTCCAACGGCGTGATCATCATCAAGACGAAGACGGGAAGCACCGGCGCACCCGTGTCGAACATCACGCAGCGGCTGGGGACGTTCGACCTCGCGCGGAAGTTCAATCTGCGCCGCTTCACCCTCCCCGAGGCGCAGGCGTACGCCGTGGCACAGGGCTATTCGATGACGCCCGCCGAGGTGGCGGCGAGCTACGCGTCGTGCAATGGCTTCTGCGATTTCGAGGAGCAGCTGTACGGCGAGCACCCGCTGTCGTACGAGACCGGGCTCGGGGTGCGCGGCGGCACCGGCTCCACCAACTACTTCGTCTCCGGCCTGACGAAGTATGACGGCGGCATCCAGAAGAATACCGGCTACAAGAAGGACGCGATCCGGCTGAACCTCTCGCAGTTCATCGGCGACAAGTTGTCGCTCCAGGTCAACAACAACTACATCCGCACCGTCACGCGGCGCGGCATCAGCAACAACGACAACGCGAACATCACGCCGTACTTCGTCTTCGCGGC
>JBDSSY010000275.1:0-49136 GCA_039928585.1 Gemmatimonadaceae bacterium
TCGTCGCGCCGGGCTTCATCGACATCCAGAACCACTCATGGAATCCGCTGCTGTGGCAGGATGGCCGCGTCGTCAGCATGGTGACGCAGGGCGTGACGAGCGCCATCCTCGGCGAGGCGAAGACGCCGGCGCCGTCGAACGAGAAGGTCGAGGCGATGGAAGAGATCGCCGAGATGAAACCGGTGCGTGCCGATCTTCAGCGGTCATTTCGTGGTGAGCGAGGCTTCGGCCTTTGGCTTGACGCCATGGGCCGTCACGCCAATTCGGTGAACGTCGGCTCCTATCTGGGCGCGGCGACAGTACGCGCGTATGCCGCGGGCCAGTCGTCAGCGCCGGCAACAGCTGCGCAGTTGGACACCATGCGCGCCGTGGTGCGCAACGCCATGCGCGATGGTGCGTTCGGGATCTCGAGCGCGCTCATCTATCCTCCGGGCTCGTATGCGGGGACGCTGGAACTGATCGAGATGGCGAAGGCGATGGCGCCGTATCACGGCGGCTACATCACGCACATGCGGTCGGAGGATGACTCGCTGTTCGAGGCGATGGACGAGGCGTTCCGCATCGCGCGCGAGGGCGGGGTGCAGCTCGACATCTACCATCTCAAGGCATCCGGCAAGCGGAACTGGAGCAAGGCGGCCAGCGCGGTTGCGAAGATCGACTCGGCGCGCGTGTCCGGGCTGGATGTCGGCGCGACGATGTATCCGTATCCATTCTCGGGAAACAATCTCGCCGAATGCTTTCCGGATTGGGCGGCGGAGAATGGCAAGCTGTTCGACAACCTTCGCGATGCGGCAACGCGCGTGCGCATGCTGCGCGAGATGGCCGACGAAGCGGGCGATCCGCTGTGCCAGCGTGAAGGACCGACTGCCTACCTGATCGCCGATCTGCGCAAGCCGGAGCATGCGAAGTACGAAGGCAAGCGCCTGAGCGAGATCGCGGCGGACATGGGGAAGCCGTGGCCGGAGGCGATCGTGCAGCTCGTGCTGACCGAGGGACGCGATCCCTCGAAGATCAACTTCACGATGTCCGAGGACAACGTGCGCATGCAGATCCAGAAGCCGTGGGTCGTGATCGGTACGGATGCGGGAGGGGTGGACCCCGACAGCACGAAGTACGTGGTGCATCCGCGAGCGTATGGCACGTACCCGCGCATTCTCGGGCGCTATGTACGCGAGCAGAAGCTGCTCACGCTGGAGGATGCGGTGCGGAAGATGAGCGGTGGCGTGGCGGCGCGGCTTGGCCTGCGCGATCGGGGCTTGCTGCGCGAAGGGATGTTCGCCGACGTCGTGGTGTTCGACGATGCCACGATCATCGACCTGGCGACGCCGGAGAAGCCGCACCAGATCAGTCGCGGCGTCGATCACCTGTTCGTGAATGGCGTGCAAGTCGTCCGCGACGGACGGCACACCGGCGCGACACCGGGTCGAGCGCTACGACGCGCGGCCCGGTGATACGTGTGGCTCGCCGTATCAACGACGACGGTTTCGCCACCATGCGCCAGCGCCGACGATACCCAAGCCGGTGGCGAGCATGACGATGGTGCCCGGTTCCGGGACGACGGTGACCGGAGGAATCCGACCCGCGTACGCTGGTGCTGCGGCGATGACGACGAGAACGAGGGCTTCCGCGAGACGTTTCATGAGTCACTCCATGGGGTGAGGTGGGCGACTGCGGCTCGTGGCGCCAGCGCGGCGACGAGACGGAGAAAACGCCGCTGCAAGTCGCACGCCGGGTTTCAGCGGCAGTTCGCGGCGCACCATTGGCGCGCAAGCACACGGCTCACGGGCGGGTCAGCACGGGATTTCGTGAGAAGAAACCGACGGGCACCAGCTCGAAGCCGGCCGCATGGACAGGCATCACGGGCCAGTCCTCGGGCCTTGGCGTGTGTGTCACGCCGAGCGTGTACCAGAGCACGACGTCGCTCGCGGTGAGACGTCGGTTTGCGGCGCTCCACCGTGCGACTCCTTCGCCACCGCGAGACTGATTCGGGTAATCGCCGGCGGCATATCGCTCGCTGTCCGCATACGCCGTCACCCACAGATGCGCCCCGACGAAGCCGGCCCGACGCCGAATCGCGCTGGTCTCGCCCATGAGCGCATCGGCATTGGCGCCGGGCACCAGCTCGTAGCCGGCGGACTGACCCAGCGCACCGCGGGCCGCCGGGTTCACCACGCGCCACCGTCGGCTGGTGCGAAGCTCGAGGCGCCGCCGTGCCGAATCTTCCGTCACCAGAGTGCGCGACGTCGTCATGAAGCCACCGCCATGCACATTGCCGGAGTTTGCTGTCAGCGCGCGCGTCTCGATCTCGTCCACCTGATTCGGTGTCGCGTCGTCCACGTCGAGATCCAGACGGTAGCTAAACAGATGTTGATGTTGCACGGCCGCGACACCTGTTGCGACAACGTGCGAGAGCGAGTCGCGCGCGCCCGGTGCGATTCCCTTCGGCGCCATCACGCCGGTGAGCAGGACGCGATGTGCGATCGTGCCGTCTTCGCGAAACGTCCACTCGAAGCCGTAGTCGTAATTCCCAAGTCGGCTCACCGACAGCACGACGAGCTCGCGGGCGCGACGGCCGATGGTTCCGTGCTTCCACGATAATCCGCCGTCGCGCTCGTAGAGAGCGATCGCACGCGGGACGCGTCGCGCCGATCCCGATCCATCCGCGACGACGGCGTCCAGCATCGCGGCGGCGCGGGGCGCATCGACGCCGACGGTCAGTGGCGTGACGACCGTGCCCATCCCGAGCTCGCCGAGATCGAACGCGTTGCGGAAATACCAGCCGGCGCCGGGGTCGCCGTAGGGCACCACCATCTCCGACAATGAGGCGCGATACATCACGCTGCGAACCCGTGTGCCGTCGTCGAACCCCACCTGATGCAGCACGAGACCCTCCCGCGCGCGAAGTCCCACGCGGAAGCGCCAGCGTCGCCAGCTCACCACCTGCCCATCCACCCGCGGCGCCGTTCCGGCCCATGCCGAGTTCGACCAGGACGTCGTCGGGCTCTCGGCCGTCGTCGGCCGGGGAAGTGGCCGCCACGCATCCTGCTCGCTCTCCGCCGTCGGCACCGGAACCGAGGGCGTGTCGTCGACGCGTGTTACGCGCCGCGCGGTCAGGTCCAGCAATGCCACGAGCCCCTCGACCGGCCGCGCCATCTCGTTGTCGGACTTCGCGCGCACATACGTGAGGGCGCGTACCACGCGACCCCGTGCGGCATCCTCGGTACCGAACTCACCCGCGCTCCACGCGAACACGGAGACCTGGGACGGCGAACGGATTCCTCTTCGTTCGAGCCCGGCGCGCCACTCGGGGCTCGCCCGCGTCAGGGATTCAGCAAGAGCCCCGTCACTGGCATCAAGCGCCGGCTGCACCCCTGGCACCGCATGCCAGCGGCGCACCATCCGTGCGTCGACGTCGACGATCGCTTCGAGCGTGACATTTCGCCGGGCGTCGTAGAGCACGGCGAACAGTTGGCGCGGTGAACGCTTACCGGCGAGCACGTCGGCCTTCGGCGGCTCGTGGAGGTCGAGCAACATCACGCGCCGGTCAGCGGTGAGCAGACCTCCGTCCCGAAGCACTGACTGCGCGGCGCGAATCTCGTCCGCGCTCACCGGGTCGAGCGCATGCCGCACCGGTTGCGATTGCCGGCACGCCGTCGCGAGCGGCAGCAGGACCGCCAGCCGTCTCGCAGCGCACCGCAACCAGTTCACCGAAGATCGCGTCACGATGCGGGCGGAAGGAGTCGGCCGGCTGCAGGACGGCCATCATAGTCTCGTGCCCGGTGACTGTCGAGTCCACGCCGACACGATGTGGATGCACGCGGAGAGGTAGTTGCACCGGCTGATGGAGCAATGCACGCGGAACTGGCGATTCGTCGTGCGCTCGGTGCGACCGCCTTCAATACCGCGCGACGCGTGATGGCGCCGCCGTGTAATCCTGGCGTCAGGTTGGCGCATTAGCATCCGGGACCACGACGATTCTCCGTCTCCAGATGCCGCATGAAGACTTTCCTGATTCTCGTCGCGGCGCTGGCAGGTCTGCAGGCCGCGCCACTGGCCGCCCAGGATACGCTCATCGTAAAGGTTTCGCGGGACAGCTCCATGTCCGGTGACTCGAGCAGCGGCAGTCGCCTGCAACGTCTGCGCACGGCGGGCAGGCGACTGGGGAGTGGATCAATTGCCGTCGCTCGACGCGGCGCCCGCACGATCTTCGCTGTGGATTCCACCGTCGAGCTATTGTCGCGGCATCCGGATCCGGCAAGCGGAGTACTCCGGCACGTCGCGCCCGTTGCGTTCTGGGTACCGGTCGTCGCGGTCGTCGCAACACCGCTCGTGTGGGCCGAAGAAGCGGAGGACCGCAATCACCTCAACGCGCAGTATGCGCGATCCGCGACGACCGCCCTGGCCCTCGGGTTCCTGGCGTCACGCGCGACGAAGCACTTCATCCGGCGGACGCGACCGTGTGGAATGACGGTGGCGTTGGATTCGCTGGGCGTCGGAGCTCCGACGTCGCACTGCGCCGGTTCGCTCGTTCGCAGCGATGCGTCCTTCTTCTCCGAGCATGCCATGGCGGCGTTCGCCATCGCATCGGCGGCGACGTTTCAAGCGCAGCGTCAGGACGCACCGAATGCGAACGCCATCGCCGGCCTGGCGATGACAGCCGCGACGGGTGTCGCCATCTCGCGCATCTACCAGCATCACCATTGGTTGAGCGACGTGGTCGTTGCCGCCGCGGTGGGAACGGCGTCCGGATTTCTCTCCGCCCAGCTCGCGCCTCGACGAGCGGCCGGGCGGTAGGCATCTCATCTCGCGGACGTGCCTGCCGGATCGTCGGGATGACTGCAGCCGGCGAGGGCGCCTGTGCGCCTCGACGACTGCTGGCTCCGAGCGAGATGCGTCGCACACTGCGCCACCTGACACCGTGGGCACAGCGCCACGGCGGGGCTACCGCACTCGATGCACTGCATCAGCGCACCGCTCCTGCCGCCGCGTGCGGCATCGTGTGGGTCTCGTTCGACATCGCGCTCCCGGGGGCAACGGCAGCCAGCCCAGCCGCCACACGGCGCCCGTAGTCGGCATCGCACTGCGCGAGGTGGCCGATCATGCGTTGCTGCACATCGACGTCGCAGGGCGTGAGCAGGCCGACGAGATTGTCGATCAGCTCGTTGCGCTCCCAGTCGGAGAAGGCGCGGTAGCGATCGCCGGCCTGGCCGTAGTTGTTCTCGCGGCTGATCGACTGGCGGACGACATGCCCCTGCACGAACGGCGTGTGTTGCGGCCCTGACGCCATGGACTCGGCAGGGCTGCCCTTGGCGGACGGCTCGTAGTTCACGTGGGGGTTCACGCCGGGCGCGTCGCCGTCCACGCGATACGTCATCTGGCCGTCCCGCTGATTCGTCGCGACGGTGTTCTTCGGGCGATTGATCGGCAACTGCAGGTAGTTCGGGCCCACGCGGTAGCGTTGCGTGTCGGAGTACGAGAAGGTGCGGCCCTGAAGCAACTTGTCGTCGGAGAAGTCCATGCCGTCCACCATCACGCCCGTCCCGAACGCAACCTGCTCCACCTCGGCAAAATAGTTTTCAGGGTTCCGGTTCAGCACCATGCGGCCCACGGGACGCAGCGGATAGAGCTCGGGCGGCCAGATCTTCGTGGCGTCGAGCGGGTCGAAGTCCAGCTCGGGGTGCTCACCGTCCTCCATGACCTGCACCTGCAACTCCCATTCGGGAAAATCGCCGCGCGCGATGGCGTCATACAGGTCTTCGGTGGCGTGGTTGAAGTTCTTCCCCTGAATCGCCTCGGCTTCCGCCTGCAGCAGGTTGCGCTCGCCCTGCTTCGTGATCCAGTGGTACTTCACGAGCACGGCACCACCATCCGCGTTCACCCATTTGTAGGCATGCACACCGGAGCCACGCATCTCGCGGTAGTTCGCCGGAATGCCCCAGGGGCTGAACAGAAAGGTGATCATGTGCATCGCCGACGGAGACAGGCTGATGAAGTCGAAGATGCGGCGTGAGTCCTGACGATTGGTCACCGGGTCGGGCTTGAAGGCGTGCACGACGTCGGGAAACTTCATCGCATCGCGGATGAAGAAGACCTGCAGGTTGTTGCCGACCAGATCCCAGTTGCCGTCCTCGGTATAGAACTTCACGGAGAAGCCGCGGGGATCGCGCAGGGTCTCGGGTGAATGGCTGCCGTGGATGACGCTCGAGAAGCGCACGAACACCGGCGTCTGCTGGCCCTTCGTCTGAAACAGCTTCGCGCGGGTGAGCGGCGCGATCGGCTCGCCGCCGATGGCGCCATACGACTCGAAGTAGCCGTGCGCACCGGCTCCGCGCGCGTGCACGACACGCTCGGGAATGCGCTCGCGATCGAAGTGCGAGATCTTCTCGAGAAAGTGATAGTTCTCGAGGACGGTGGGACCGCGGTCTCCAACGGTGCGGTTGCGCTGATTGTCGGGAACCGGGTGGCCCTGCCGCGTCGTCAGCGTCGGGGGCGCATCAGCCGACGCTGGCGCGACGTTGTGTTTGCCGTTGCCGTTGGCGCCTTCCTTTCCATTGCCTGTCGCCATTTGCCCTGCTCCCCGTGAAAGTGATGTGACTCGCCGACGCTGCCGCGACCGGCCTGTCCGCCAGCGCGGCCTTTGCAGAACCTGCCAGCGACGACTATATAGAGCCAATCGATTGTGCCTATCGTCGCCATAGAGGAAATCGATTATTCACCGCATCGCTCTCCCTCGCATGACGGTACATGGCCCCTCTCTCGCTCTCGCAGATGACGCTGACCCAGCTGGGCTACGCGGTCGCCGTCGACACCCATCGCCATTTCGAGCGCGCGGCCGCGGCGTGCAACGTGAGCCAGCCCACGTTGTCCATGCAGCTGCGGAAGCTGGAGTCCACGCTCGGCGAAACGCTGTTCGATCGGCGAAGCTCGCCCGTCGTGCCCACCGACATGGGGCGCGTGTTGATCGCCCAGGCTCGCGTCGTACTGATCGAGGCCGCGCGGATCGGCGACCTGCGCGATGCAGCCAGCGGCACCATTGAGGGCGAGCTTCGGCTGGGCGTCATTCCTACCCTCGCGCCGTACCTGCTGCCCGCGGTCCTCGAGTTACTTGCCGAACGGCACCCTGGCATCGAACTGGTCGTGCGGGAGGAAGTCACGGAGTCCGTGCTCGATGCACTCCGCGTGGACACGCTGGACGCCGGACTCGTCGCCACCACGACCGAGTTGCCCGGCATCGTATCACGCAAGCTGTTCCACGAGCCGTTCGTGGCGTACGTGGGTGCTGCACACCGGCTCGCCGGCCGCGAGCGAATCTCCGTCGCGGATCTGTCGCCTGAGGATCTCTGGCTGCTCGCCGACGGTCACTGCTTCCGAACCCAGGTGATGAGCCTATGCCGTCAGCGTGGCCGAGCAGGCGCAGCGTCGCACCGCGGCGTGTCCCGGGCCGTTGCGCCATTGGCACGATTCGACAGCGGAAATCTGGAAACGTTGAAGCGACTCGTGGAACGTGGCACCGGCATGACACTGCTGCCTGCGCTCGCGGCCGCCGAGCTCACGACGGCAGCGCAGCGCCGACTGCTCGTTCCGTTCAGCGACCCCGTCCCTGGCCGGTCGATTCGACTGGTGCGACGGCGGCATCACGTGCGTGAGCATCTGGTGCGCGCGCTCGTGCGCGTGGTGCAGGAGGTCGCATCGTCGGTAGGTGGGTAGGGGGGTAGGGGGGTAGGTCGGTAGGTGCAAAAGGCGTCGATCAGTCCGTCGACTGGCCGCCGCCCGCCGATCCAGATCCACGACAGCTCAGTCGCGGCCGAACCTTCCGGCTCGCACGACTCCGATCGCGGCGCCGATCGCTGGCAACACGAGGAATGACCACAGTCCCAGCGCGCCGCGCCACACATCCGCCGGTGCCCACTGCTCGGCCGGCGTCATCGCCGCCACGGAGCCGACGACGAGCGCGACGAGATGACCGGCGATGCCGCCCCAGAAGGCGGCGTGCCATCGTGCCGAGCGGCGACGCAAGCGATGCCCGGCCCAGAGCAGCACCATGGGAACGCCGAAGATGCCGACCAGCAAGGCGACGGACCCGATGGTCATGCGGTGCCCTCCGCGGCGCCAGCCGTATCGCGCGCTCGCCGTACTTTGGGAAAGAGCCAGAGCCAATAGCCCGACACGATCGTGATCACGAGCGCGATGGCCGCGGCGTCGCTAAGCAGCACCCACCTGTCGCCGAACGCTTCGCCGGAGTGCAGCTTCTCGAGATACACGTCGCCGCGCGGACCGACATGGAGTACGCGTCCGCTCGCGATGTCCACGGTGACCTCGGTGGAGCGTGCATCACGCATGCGCACCTTCACGAAGCCGCTGCGTGGGCGCACGTCCATCCGATCCACGTCACCGAGAGTGCCGGGCATGCTTCCGACGGCGCCGAGCGCGATCGACGTGAGACTGTCGAGCGACAGCGCGCCAGCAAAGGGCGCCGACGGCTCATGCGCCACATCGGGCATGAGGCCGAGGCCGCGCTTGTGGTTGAGCAGTATGCCCGTTGCCGAGATCACGAGCAGCGCGGCGGTGAAGATCACCCCGAGCCAGAGGTGCGCGTAGAAGGCGATGCGCGACGCGCGACGGCGCGGCGCAGCCGGGCGCGGCACGACGACCCGGTCCGTTACGGTCACTCGACCGGCACTCCGCCGTTGGCGATGATGATGCGTGCGCCAGCCGGACTTCGCACGAACGCGAGGAAGCGCGCGAGTGCGAGCGACGGACGCGAACCGGTGAGCATGTAGGACGCGCGCGTGAGCTGGTAGCGCCCGGTTCGGACAGTCTCCGTGCTCGGTGATACACCATCGAGCGCGAGCGCGCGGATGCGACCGTCACTCGCCAGCACGAACGGCATGGAGGTCATGCCGATCGCGCCGTTCGTCGAAGCCAGCGCGGCGGCCATCTCCTGGGGCTTTTCAACGACCACCGCCGCAGCGGGATCGAGCGTTCGCCGAAGACATTCGATCCCCGAGAGCACGACCTCGGCGTCCACCTCGGCTGTGGGTCGCATCCGCGCGGCGATGACGAGGTCGGTCCCGCCGAGCCGGGACCAGTTCGTGACGGCGCCGGAATAGACGGCGCAGATTTGCGCGCGCGTGAGATCCGTCACCGCCACGCCGGCGTGCACGCCGAATACCACCGCCACGCGCGCGATCTCATGAATGGCCACGCCCTTCGCGATCAGCTCGGCCCGCGCGATGCCGTGGCTTGCCAAGGCAATGTCAATCGTGCCCTGCGTGAGCGCATCGACGCGGGCCTTCGTGCCCATGCCAGCACCAAGTGCAATCGTGACGGCTGGCTCGATGGCTCGATACTCGCGCGCCAGTGCAGCGGCGAGCGGCATTACGCCCGCGGAGCCGTCCATGCGAATCGTGGCGGTGGATGCTGCGGCTGGAGTCGCTACAGGCCCCGCTGAAGGTGGCGCGCTCGCGCACGCGAAGAGTCCGGAGGTCACGAGCAACCGAATGAGGGTCCGCATGCCGCAAGGTAGGTGACGGTGTGGCGCGCCGTCGAGGTACGGACCACTCAGAAGGCCGAGCGTATCCCCAGCGTCACGGTGCGACCCGGGACGACCGTCACGTTGTCCGGCTCGCCGACCTGCCGGTTGAGCAGGCTCTCTCCAGCCAGATTGATCCAGGCGCGCGGGCGGATCGCATATGATGTACGCAGGCTCAGGCGCGTGCTGCCTTCATGGATGCGCCAGAATCGGCGCAACACCGGTCCCACCGGGATCCTCGTCCGGGTCGTGTCGCACGCGATGATCGACGCGAGCGCGATCTTGTCGTAGTTGATCCAGTCCTCGGACGACGGAGAGGGCGAGACACTTGCTTACACAACTATATGGTTGTATGATTACTGCAACAGCGCCGGCGCGTTCGCCGGCTCGCCCGCTCACAGCTATGGTGCTTCCGTGATCCAGACGCTCACGCCCGAGACCTCCTTGCCGCCCGTCGTGCCGGCCTCCCTGCTCGCGACGCGACTCCGCCAGGAGCCGGCCCTGCGCCTGCTCGACGTGCGTACCCCGGCGGAATTCGAGACGGCCCACATTCCCGGCGCCTACAACGTCCCGCTGGACACGCTGGGCGAACATGCCGGTGAAATCCGATCCGTGACCAATGTCCCCATCGTGCTCGTGTGCCAGAGCGGACAGCGCGCGCGCAAGGCCGATGACGCCCTCCGCGCATTCGGCATGTCCAACCTCCATCTCCTGGATGGCGGGGTGAACGCCTGGACGGCGGCGGGACTGGACGTGGTACGCGGCGCGGCGCGCATCTCACTGGAGCGGCAGGTGCGCATCGCGGCTGGCGGCATGGCCGCCGCCGGCGCGGCGCTCGCGCTGCTCGTCAGTCCACTGTTCGCCATCATCCCGGCGTTCGTGGGATCCGGATTGGTGTTCGCCGGCGTGACCGATACCTGCGCCATGGGAATGATGTTCGCCCGGCTTCCGTATAACCGACCGGCTTCGTGCGATGTGGGCGCCGCCGTACGGGCCCTCGCCGCGGGCACGGACCCGCGTGCTGCCCGCCGGACGTCGGCTGCGGCCAGCACGTCGTCGAACGCCTGCTGCGCCAAGTAGGAATCACCGATGGAACTGCTCGGCTTCGCGCTCGCCGCCCTCATCGGGCTGTCGCTCGGGATCATGGGCGGGGGAGGGTCCATTCTCACCGTACCCATCTTCGTGTACGTGCTCGGGTTCGATCCCAAGCTGGCCATTGCGATGAGTCTCCCGGTGGTCGGCGGCACGAGCCTGATCGGCGCCGTGGGACACTGGAAAGCCGGCAACGTGAATCTGAAGACGGCCACGCTGTTCGGCGCGATTGCCATGGTCGGGGCGTATGTCGGCGCTCGCCTGGCGGTGTTCCTGACGGGCGCCATGCAGCTCGCGCTGCTGGCGGTGGTGATGCTCGCTGCGGCGGTGTCCATGCTGCGCTCCGCCCGTCGCGACCCCCTGCGGGGGAACGCCGTCGTGGCGCCCGAGCGTCCGATGGCGATCGGTCTCCTGCTGCCGGTCGCGATCGCCGTGGGCCTGCTCACCGGCATCGTCGGCATCGGAGGCGGCTTTCTCGTGGTGCCCGCGCTCGTGGTCCTCGCCCGCGTGCCCATGAAGCAGGCGGTCGGCACCTCGCTGCTCGTCATCGCCATGAACTCGGTCTCCGGATTCGCCGGCTACCTGGGACGCGTGGAGGTGCCGTGGGGATTCATGGCGGCGTTTACGGCGGTGGCCGCGGTGGGTATCCTCGCCGGCACCTACCTCGTGCGATTCGTTTCGCAGCGCGCGCTCAAACAGGCGTTCGCGGCATTCCTGCTGCTGATGGGCACCTTCATACTATTCAAGAACCGCGACGCATTTCGCCCGTCGGGCGTCACCCCGGTAACCGCCACGCCTGGTGCGTCCCGCAACCGATGACTGCCAAGGATCCCGTAATGACCCGAACGCTTTCTCCCGCCCTCGCGGCCACGCTCGCGAACGGCCACATGCCGATGGATGGCATCCTGACCGCCGGCCAGCCGCGCGCCGATCAGTTCGCGTCGCTCGCCGCGGAGGGCATCGCCACCGTGATCGACATCCGCGCGCCCGGTGAGCCGCGCGGATTCGACGAGCCGGCGGCCGTACGTGCGGCAGGGATGGAATATCACAACATTCCGGTGGTCGCCGGCTCGCTCACGTCGGCTGAATTCGACCAGGTTCGCGCCCTGCTCCGGGCGCCCGGGAAGCGGCCGGTGCTCTTCCATTGCGCCAGCGCCAATCGCGTAGGCGCGCTGCTGATGCCCTATCTGGTGCTCGACGAGCAGCGCAGCCTGGACGACGCGCTCCGGATTGCCAACGACGTGGGACTGCGCAGCGACGAGCTGGCACGCACCGCGTCCGAATACATTCGCGGCCAGCAGGATGGCCGCTCGACTCGCTAGCGTTTCGGCGCCGGCATCAACTCCAGGACACGAACTATGCTGCTCAAGCGCTTCTATGACGCGAAGCTCGCACAGGCGAGCTACCTGATCGGCTGCGCCGCCACTGGCGAAGCCCTCGTCGTCGACCCCAACCGCGACGTCGAGGAGTACATCCGCGCCGCCACGGCGGAAGGGATGAAGGTGACGCACGTGACGGAGACCCACATTCACGCCGACTTCGTCTCGGGCAGTCGCGAGCTGGCGCAGCGCACCGGCGCGCGACTCCTGCTCTCCAATGAAGGCGACGCCGACTGGAAGTACGCCTTCGCCGCGGAGGCGGGCGCCACGCTGCTCCACGACGGCGACGTCTTCATGGTAGGGAATCTCAAGTTCGAGGTGCTGCATACGCCGGGGCACACCCCCGAGCACCTGAGCTTCCTCGTCACCGACACGCCGGCGACCGACAAGCCGATGGGCGCCATCACGGGTGACTTTGTGTTCGTTGGTGACGTGGGGCGTCCCGACCTGCTGGAAAAAGCCGCGAAGATGGCCGGCACCATGGAGGCCAGCGCGCGCACGCTGTACAAGAGCCTGCAGCGCTTCAAGCAGCTGCCCGACTACCTGCAGATCTGGCCCGGTCACGGCGCGGGCTCTGCCTGCGGCAAGTCGCTGGGCGCCGTGCCGTTCTCCACGATCGGCTACGAACGGATCGCGAACTGGGGGTTCACCGTCGCCGACGAGCGCGAGTTCGTGCAGATGGTGCTCGCGGGCCAGCCGGAGCCGCCGCGCTACTTCGCGGAGATGAAGCGAATCAACAAGGAGGGACCGCGTGTGCTCGGCGGCTTCCGACGCCCCGAGCGGCTGCCCGCCTCACGCCTGGCGAGTCTCCTCGCAAACGGTGCGCTCGTGGTGGACACGCGGAGCGCGGCGGAGTTTGCCGCGCGCCATCTGCCGGGCACCATCAACATCCCGCTCAACAAGAGCTTCAATACGTGGGCCGGGTGGCTCGTGCCTTATGATCGGGCCTTCTTCCTCCTCGTGAACGACTCGTGCAGCCACTGCGTGGACGAGGCGGTGCGTGACCTGGCGATGATCGGCCTGGACCGCGTCGCCGGATATCTCGGCGCCGATGTTCTCGACGAGTGGGCGGCGGGAGGCCGCGAGCTGGGGACCGTTCCCCAGATCAGCACGGCGGAGCTGTCGGAACGTCGGCAGGCCGGCGACGTGGCCGTGATTGACGTCCGCGGCCACGCCGAGTGGGAAGCGGGCCATCTGCCGGGGGTGGAGAACATTCCGGTGGGATACCTGGCCGATCATCTGAACCAGGTGCCGCGCGACCGGCCGGTCGTGGTCCACTGCCAGAGCGGAGCACGCTCCGCGATCGCGGCCAGCGTGCTGCGCGCAAAGGGATTCATGAACATCCTCAACCTCACGGGCGGATTCGCCGAATGGCAGGCGCGCGGCCATCCGGTGGAGCGCGGTGCCGCAGCCGGCGAGCTCGCGGGGGCGCACTGACCGCGACACCGAGCGGCGTGGTCCTGGGGCTCCGGGAGAACGCCCGGCAGTTCGCGTTGCTGGTGCTCGTCAACGCATTCGTCGGCGCCATGGTGGGCGTCGAGCGCTCCGTGCTGCCACTCCTGGCCGCGGAGCGCTTCGGGATCGTCTCATCCGCCGCGCTGTTCGGCTTCATCGGCGCGTTCGGCATCGCCAAGGCGCTCGCGAACTACGCGGCGGGCGATCTCGCGAGCCGCGCCGGCCGCCGCCGAGTGCTCATCACCGGCTGGGTGCTCGCCCTCCCGGTGCCGCTCATCCTGATGTGGGCACCGTCGTGGGGATGGGTCGTGGTGGCCAACGTCCTGCTCGGCGTGAGCCAAGGTCTTGCCTGGTCGATGACGGTCATCATGAAGATCGACCTCGTGGGGCCGGCGCGCCGCGGCCTCGCGATGGGACTCAACGAAGCGGCGGGCTACGGCGCGGTCGCGCTGGCGGCGGCTGGCGCGGCCTTCGTGGCCGCGGCGTATGGGCCAGCCCGCGCCCCCTTCCTCATCGCTCTCGTTGCCGCGCTACTCGGTCTCGCCGTCTCCGTGCTCTGGGTGCGTGACACGGGGGAACACGTTCGGCTGGAGACGTCGTTGCATCCGGCGGCCAGCGGCGATGCGCCCGCCGTCACAACACCCGCCGGCTCGCTCGCCCGGCTCGTACATTTCACCATCCGCAGCCGAGCGCTTCTTGGCGCGCACCAGGCCGGTCTCGTGAACAACCTGAACGACGGCGTCGCCTGGGCGCTGCTGCCCCTGCTGTTCGCTGCGGGCGGACTCTCGCTGCGCGAGATCGGACTGCTCGCCGCGCTCTATCCAGCCACGTGGGGCATCTCGCAGATCGCCGCCGGCGCGCTGTCGGACCGCAGCGCGGCGCGCGGCGGACGCCGCGCCTGGATTGCCGGCGGCATGATCGTGCAGGCGATCGCTCTCGCGATCTTCGGCGTGGCGCAGGGCGCGATGCCATGGACACTGGCGGCGGTGCTGCTCGGCCTGGGGACCGCGGCCGTCTATCCCACGCTGCTCGCCGAGGTGGCTGACGCTGTGTCCGCAGCCGACCGTGCGCCGGCGGTAGGCACCTATCGGCTCTGGCGGGACCTCGGATATGTCGTGGGCGCGCTCGCGGCGGGATGGCTGGCCGATCGCGCCGGCATGCGGGCCGCAATACTCGCGACGGCAGGAGTCACCGCGATGTCGGGCGCCGTGGCGGCGCTGCTGCTGCCGTCGCGCGCAATGGAACGCACGCCACAGGTCCGTCGCGCCTCGTGACTTTCACGTCGGTGAAAAAAGCGCGCGCGCCATCCAGCAGCCCCCAAGGGCCGCGCCCAGTTCTGCGGTCTGATCTTGTGCGCCATCAGCGATGGCGGATCGCCGAGACCGTCAGCGGGTGCCTCGCTCGACCGCCTCGAGCACGCGACGCAACCGTCCCTTCACGTCCTCGGCGATGGGACCGATGCCGTCGTTGTCCGTGAGTGCCAGCGCCGCCACCGGATCCATCGCGGCAACAACACTGTGCCCCGGATCGTCGGCGGCGTACACGACCACATTGCAGGGGAGCAGGAGGCCGATGTCCGGCTCCGCCAGCAACGCGCGATGCGCGAGGGGCGGATTGCAGGCACCGAGAATCACGTACGGCCGGAACTCGACGTCCAGCTTCTTCCGGAGGGTGGCTGCGATGTCCATCTCGGCGAGAATGCCAAAACCTTCCGCGGCCAGCGCATCGCGTGCGCGGTCGACGGCCTGCTCGTAGGGCAGCGGAACGGTGATGCTCATCCCGTAGCGCGTCGTCTGCTCGATCATCTCGTTCGCTCCTTTCCGGTGGAGTGGAATATCGGGAACGGTAACAAGTTGCGAGGTGGGGAAGAGACGACCGAACTGATCGAAGCGTCCCCACCTCGCGGGCGGTCACCGCGATGGAAGCGCCCTGATGGAGAACTGGATGAGGAACGAATCCTCGGACAGACTGCTGGTCACGCTGGTTCCCGGCGCCGGACCAGCGGGGCTGAGCAGGGGCCCCGAGATCGAATTGCGGAAGGCGTGATAGTAACCTGCCTGGATGGCCAGGGTGGGCGTCGCGAACGCGGGCTCCCGCTGGAACGTGCTCGCCAGGTCGCGCGACGCGCGCTCGAGCGGCGTGGCGGCGACCCTCAACTGCGCCCTGAGCCGGCGAACGGCGGGTGCGTAGGCGGCATCGTACAGCCCTGCAGGCTCGGGAACGGCGACGCCGAGGAGGGCGACGCCGTGGTACCAGAGATCCACGTGGTCCAGCGTGGTCACCCGCCAGGAGGGTGCGGCTGCGGGCGGCTGCGCCGCGGCCGGGATGGCCGGTGCGGCGGCAATGGCCACCACGAGCATCCCGCGTCGCAGCCACGCCGCGGGCGACGCCTTGCGCCCGTCACTAGTCAACTGATCAATCGTATGATTTTACCAGTATGTTTGTCCACGCGCGAATGTTTCCCGCTCGCGCCTGCTTGTCAAGCGCTTGATGCATTTGCATATTCCCGCATAGGCTATTAGTTATGCGCTCGACCATGCGGTCCTGCTGGCCGCTGGTACCTCCGACGCGAGCGGAACGATGCGCGGGAGGCAGACCACCCACGCGTTCCGCGAGGTGAATCAATGACCGACGCCACAGCATCCGGGACGGCGTGGGCTGGCCGGCCCCACGCACGCACGCTCCCCGCCCGTTCCCTCCCACCGTGGGCAGGCCTCGGCGCGCTGTTCGGACTCCTCGGCGCCGCCTCCATCGCGCTGTTCGGTCCGATCGGCGTGTCCGGCACCTATCCGCGCTTCATCGGCGCGCTCTGGCGCGCGGCCGATCCGGGTGGGGCGGCCGGCCAGTCGTACCTCGTGAAGATGGGAACGCTCATCACGCCGGAGAGCATGCTCGTCGTCGGACTGCTCATCGGCGGCTTCCTCGCGTCACGAATCGGACGCGCGGCCGGCACCGGTGCGCCGGCGCTCGAGGTGATCCACGCCAATGAACGGACCGTGAGCCGCCGCTATCTCAACGCCTTCGCTGGCGGCGTGCTCATCCTGTTCGGCGCCCGCCTCGCCGGCGGGTGCACGAGCGGACACATCATCTCCGGCATAACCCAGCTCTCCCTCAGCGGCATGGTGTTCGGGGCTGGCGTCTTCGCCACCGGCATCGCCACCGCGAAGCTCATCAAGCGAGGCTACTGACATGTCACTGCTCTTCGGACTACTCGTCGGCGTCGGGATGGGTGCGCTCATTCAGCGGGCTGGCGCGTCCAGCCCTGCCATGATTGCACGCAACCTCAGGCTTGAAAATCTCTCGGTCATCAAGTTCATGGCGTTCACCATTGCCGTCGGCACGGTTGCGACGTACACGCTCGCGCTGTTCATACCGATGCACTTCGACATCAAGCCGCTCTACCTGGCCGGCGTGCTGGCCGGCGGACTGATCTTCGGTGTCGGCTTCGCCGTCGCCGGCTACTGCCCGGGCACGTGCGTGGTGGGCGCAGCCGAGGGACGACGTGACGCGCTGTTCGCCCTGCTGGGCGGCGTCGTGGGTGCGCTCGCCTATACGCTCATCTTTCCCGTCCTCAAGACGTCTTTTCTCTCCATCGGTGATTTCGGCAAGGTGACGCTCGCCAGCACGCTGGGAATACCGGGTCTCGCTGGAGCCATCGCCCTCGCAGTGGTGCTGGTGGCGATCATCTCCTTCATTCCCACGGTCGTCCGGCCGGACACCATGCGCGGCGCGCCGCGAGAATAACGAACGGTCTCGCTGATCCAAGCGGAGACGCGGGGCAGTCGCGACGCGCCGCCCGGCGGGCGGAATGGGAGCAGTACCGTTTCGCCCCGAGGTCTCGCCAACGGTTATTTCTGGAGGCAACTGATGCGAGTGTTTTCCGTGATGGGGTGGCTCGCCATCGTTCTGATCGCGAGTGCCTGTGGCCGCGAACGCCCCGCCGGCACTGCAGCGCGCGACTTGCCCGCGGGGCGGTCCGACTCGAGCCTCGGTGACGCCGCTGGAGTGCCGGCCGCGGCGGCGGGAAAGAATGGCGCGGCGAGCGCCTTCGAGGGCATGACGTTCTCCTCGAAAAGCTGGAAGCCGCCCGCCGAGTCGGAGATTCCGGACGACTCGCTGGGCGCCTCGATTCGCCGCGGGCTCGCGCTCGTCACGAACACCACGGACAGCCTGCCCCGATACGCACCGGGCAAGATCAATTGTACAAGCTGCCATCTCGAGGGCGGACGCAACGCGGAGGCGGCACCACTCACCGGCTCGCATGCGCGCTTCCCCAAGTACATGGACCGCACGGGGGCGGTGATCTCGCTCGCGGACCGCGTGAACTACTGCTTCACGCGAAGCCTGGCCGGCACGCAACTCCCGGCGACGAGTCGGGAGATGGAAGACATCCTGGCATACATCGCCTTCATCTCGAAGGGCGTGCCGACCGGTGCCAAGACGCCGGGGGCGGACGGGCTCATCAAGATGGCGGCACTCGTGGGCGACACGACCCGCGGTGCCGCGCAATTCGCCAAGACCTGCGCCGTCTGTCACGGGGCGGACGGACAGGGCGGCGTGGGACGGATCCCCGCACTCTGGGGGCCGAAGTCCTACAGCGTGGGCGCATCGATGGCGCGCGAGGAGCGCGCAGCATCGTTCATCTGGCACAACATGCCGCTGGGGCAGGGTAAGACGCTCACGCCGCAGCAGGCGTACGACGTGTCGGCCTATATCAACTCACATCCGCGGCCCGATTCCCCGGGGAAGGAAAAGGACTGGCCCATCGGCGGCGCGCCGAAGGACGTTCCGTACAATACGGCCGGACATGCGGCGTACAATCCGCCTCCGGTACTCGCGCGCCGCAACCCTGCGGGCGCCATCGTGCCGAAGCCGGCGCCAGTGGGTTCGCGAAGCCGCACATGACATCGTACGATCATCACGCACCGACCATCCTGCACGACGCGCACGACGCGGCGCGAGCGGAGTCGGAGCGACCAACCGACGCCTTGTCCCGACGCGCCCTGCTCGCCGGAGCGGCGGCCGCGGCCGCAGGCGCCGTGATTGCGGCGATGCCGCTCGATGCGCAGCAGGGCACAGCGATCCGGACCGATCGTCCCCCGGTCGCGCCGCCTCCCGCGACGACCCCTCCCGCGACGACGATCCCGCTCGACGCCACGAAGGTCCCGGGGACGCCGACAACCCCCCTCGGCGCGCGCGCCACGTTCGTGACCGCCGCGCGCACACCCGTCGGGATCATCACCGGCCCCTCGTTCACTCCGCTGCAGGACCTCAAGGGCACCATCACGCCGGCGGACCTGCATTTCGAGCGGCATCACGGCGGTGTCGCCCATATCGATCCGGCGCGGTACGCGCTGATGGTGCATGGACTGGTGGACCGCCCCACGATGTTCTCGCTGCGCGACCTCGAGCGGTTTCCGTCGGTATCACGTGTGTGCTTCGTGGAGTGCTCAGGCAACGGGCGCAACGGTTACCGCGCGCCCAAGCCGGAGCTCTCGCCACAGCTCATCGACGGCCTCACGAGCAACAGCGAATGGACCGGCGTACCGCTCAGGACGCTGCTCGCTGAAGCGGGCGTCAAGCGGAGCGCCACCTGGCTGCTGGCGGAAGGGGGCGACGCCGCGGTCCTGTCGCGCAGCATTCCGATGGCCAAGGCGATGGATGACGCACTCGTGGCGTATGCACAGAACGGCGAGCCGATCCGGCCGGCCAATGGCTTTCCGGTACGCCTGCTGTTGCCGGGATGGGAGGCGAACATGTGCATCAAGTGGCTACGGCGGATCGAGGCGATCGCCCAGCCGAACATGTCGCGCGACGAGACGTCGAAGTACACCGATCCCCTGCCGAACGGCACCGCGCGCCAGTTCAGCTTCGTGATGGACGTGAAGTCGATCATCACGTCTCCTGCGTTCCCGCTCCGCCTCGTGGAGAAGGGATGGCTCCCCATCACCGGGCTCGCATGGACTGGTCGCGGCAAGGTGGCGCGGGTGGATGTGAGCACCGACGGGGGAAAGTCGTGGACCGAGGCCGAGCTGCAGGGCCCGGTACACTCCAAGGCGCACACGCGGTTCCAGCACATGTGGGAGTGGGACGGGGGGCCTGCCACGCTCATGAGCCGTGCGGTCGACGAGACCGGCGCCGTACAACCCACCCTCGCCGAGTTCCGCGCCAAGCGCGGGCCGGGGACCGATTTCCACTTCAATCATGTCCGTGCATGGATGGTGCAGCCGGATGGCCGGGTGCTCTACGGGGTGAACCTGTGAGTGGCGGAGCGGGAAGTCGCCGATCGAGGTCGCATGACCACCGCATGCGCGCATGGCTGATTGTGCCGTTCGCAGCATGGTTGATCGGAGCCGGCTGTCGGGGTGATACGCCCCCAGGCGACGATGGGGCCGCTGGACGCGCGCCCGCCCGACCGGCGGACGTACGGAGCACGCCGCCCCATTCCGAGCGCTTCGGCGTGGGCCGCACCGCATCGGCCGCGGAGATCGCCGCATGGGACATCGACGCGAATCCGGCGGGCGTGGGCCTGCCGCCCGGTCGCGGCACGCACGCCGAGGGGGCGATGGTCTACGCGCAGAAATGCGCGATGTGTCATGGTCCGGCGGGCGAGGGGATGGGCTCGGGCGCCGTCGCCTATCCCAAGCTCATCGGGCGGGAACCGCGCGACGGATTCCCGTTCGGCCAGGATCTCAAGTACGTGAAAACCATCGGCAACTACTGGCCGTATTCCACGACGCTGTACGACTACATCCGGCGGGCGATGCCGCTCAACGCGCCCGGTTCGCTCAGCGCGAACGAACTATACGGCCTTACCGCGTACCTGCTCGCCGAGAATGAGATCATCGCGAAAACCGCGGTGATCGATGCGACGACGCTGCCCAAGGTGCGCATGCCGGCCCGCGATCGGTTCGTTCCCGACGACCGTAGCGGCGGCCCCACGTTTCATTGATTTCCGCGCGGGCGGCGGTTCGTGTTTCCGGCGCAGCGCAGCGACCCGACTTCTTCAGGAGTCAGCGATGTTCGACCCCCACGTTCCTACGCATCGCCGCGGCTTTCTCGCGCGGCTCTCCGCCGCCGTTGTCGCTGGCGCCGGCCTGATTGGCTCATCCCGGGACGCGTTCGCGGCCTCCGCGGGCGACGCGCCGGTACCCGACGATTCGTGGTTGCGCGCACTCACCGGCAAGCACAAGACGGCGTTCGACGTTGACGCGCACAAGAATGGCAGTGCGCTCGCCCAGGGCAAAAGCTTCCTGGACGCATGGAAGGCGGAATACCAGCTCGAGCCGCCCACGGTGAACCTGGTGATGGCCGTGCGCGGCACCGGTATCCCGATCGTGCTGAACGACGCGCTCTGGGCCAGGTACCGGATCGGCGAGCAGTACGGCATCGTCGACCCCGTCACCAGGGAACCGGCCGTCCGGAATCCGTTCGTCACCGCAAACGTGCAGCCGCGCGGCCTCGTCACCAGGGAGCAGACGGTCGAGGCGCTGCAGGCACGGCAGGTCATTTTTCTGGTGTGCCGGAATACCATCGCCGGCGCCACCAGGAAGCTGGTCGCCGCCGGGCTGGGAACCACGGAGCAGGTGCGGGGTTCGATCGACGGCGGCATCATCCCGGGGGTGATCGTGGTGCCGGCCATGGTGATCGCCTTTACGCAGATGCAGGAACACGGCGTTGCCTACGTGTACGCGGGGTGATCGCGACCGTGCCCGGGAGCATGCGGCCACACGAACGACCGCTTGCCTGACCGTCGATAGATAACTATATTACCCGGTAGCGATTCTTTTTCCTTCGGGGGCGGTGCGGTGGGAAATCTCGTGTTGACGCCAGAGGTGCTGGTGCTCGTTGCCGAACGCTTCAAGGCGCTCGCGGAGCCAGCCCGGCTGCAGATCCTGAACTGCCTTCGCGGTGGCGAGCTGACGGTCACCGAGCTCGTCGAGGAGACGGAATTCGGGCAGGCAAACGTGTCGAAGCACTTGCAGCTGCTGCATACGCTGGGCTTCGTGAATCGGAGAAAGGAGGGGCTCTACGTGTACTACGCCCTGGCCGACAAGAGCGTGTTCCAGCTCTGTGACGTGATGTGCGGCCGACTCGAGGCGGAGATGAAGGCGCGCCGGAAGCTGCTGGCGGGGTGATGCCGGCCGGCCGTCGCGCACGACGGCCCCGCCTCGAGCCTCTCATGACAGTCCCATCCTGGCGCGAGCGCATGCGTGCCCGCATGCACAAAAGCCCGCGCCTCGAGTTGCTCGCGTGGATTGCGCTGGTGGCCTTTCTCGGATACCGGATCTGGCCGCAGGTCGCGGCGGCATTCGGCGTCGCGTCCGCCAATGCTGCCATGCCACCGTTCGAATTGCGTACGCTCGACGGCGGCACCATCAGCCGTGACGAGCTTCGCGGCAAAGTCGTGCTCGTGAACTTCTGGGCGACATGGTGTCCGCCCTGCCGCGTGGAGATGCCGGGCTTCCAAGCCGTCTACCAGCGCAAGCGGTCCCGTGGATTCATCGTGCTCGGCATCTCGACCGACGCGAACGGATCCGACCAGGTCCGGACCTTTCTGCACGATCGCCAGATCACCTATCCCGTCGCCATGGCGACTCCCTCGGTGGTCCGCGACTTCGGAGGCGCCTCCGTGCTGCCCACCTCGTACCTGATCGACCGGCAGGGCAGAATCCGCAACGAGGTCCGGGGAGCGTTCGCGTCGTTCGCGCTCGAGCAGGCGGTCGATCGCCTGCTGGCGGAAACGCCGGACGACGAGGTGGCAGCCAAATCCGGATCGGAGCCGGCGCGATGAACGACGTCTCCGTCTCCGTGACCATGGCATTCATCGCCGGCGTGGTCTCGTTCCTCTCGCCATGCGTGCTGCCGATCGTCCCCAGCTATGTCACGTTCATCACGGGGATGACGCTGGACGAACTCACCGCACGCGGCACCGCGTCGGCGCGCGCGAAGGCCGCGCTCCATGCCTTCCTGTTCATACTCGGATTCACGCTCGTGTTCGTCACGCTGGGTGCGACCGCCACCGTGTTCGGTGCCGTGCTCCAGCGTTCGCTCCCGCTGCTGCAGCAGGTGGGGGGAGTCGTCATCGTCCTGTTCGGCCTGTATCTCGTGGGCCTGCTCCGCCTGCCCGCGCTGATGCGGGACCGGCGCGTGCATCTCGCCTCCAGGCCGGCCGGCCTGGCCGGCTCGGTGCTCGTGGGCGTGGCGTTCGGCGCGGGCTGGACGCCGTGCGTGGGACCGGTGCTCGCCTCGATCCTTCTCTATGCCGGCACGTCGGCGACGATGGGGACGGGAATGCTCCTGCTCGGTGCCTACGCGATCGGACTGGGCATCCCGTTCTTCGTCGCCGCCGTCGCTCTCAACTGGTACGTGGCCGGCGCGCGGCGCCTCACGCGATGGCTGCGGCCGGTCGAAGTGGTTGCTGGCACGCTGCTCATCGTTGTCGGCGTGCTGCTGTTCACGGGTCGCTTCACCGCGCTCTCGGCCTATCTGGCTGGCCTCGGCCAGCTCTTCTCCGTGGGGTCATGATGATTGCCGCACCAGGCTCGCCTCAGACCAGACGGGCGGCGCTGATGGTCAATCGAATGCCGCAGTGATGATGCCGTCGTCTCCACGGTGATGCCGATGCGCACGTCGCTGCTCGCCAACGCTCGTCGCGCGACCGCTTGCTCACCTCTCAGGTTCACATCAAAGGTACCCATGCAAAATCACACTGTCCCCCGACATCTGCATCGCCTCGGCCGGATCGTCACTCACCGCGGGACGACGCGTGCTGGCCTGGCGATGCTCGTCGTGATGCACGCGCAGCTCGCGCTGGCGCAACCGGCACAGCGGCTCGCCGCGACCGATCCACCGTCCATGTCGGTGCGCGCACCGGTCGAGACACTCTTCGTCTACGGGCCGGGAGGTCCGTTGCCGGCCATGAAGGAAGCGGCGGCGGCGTTCGAACGCACGCATGGGGTGGCGGTGCAGGTCACGGGGGGACCGACGCCGCCATGGCTCGACCGCGCGCGAACGAACGCGGACGTCGTGTTCAGCGGTGCCGAGAACATGATGACCGACTACATCAAGCAGCTGGGCGACACCGCCGGAGGGCGGGCTCCGCAGCCCGGCCGGATCGACGAGTCCACCATCGTGCCGCTCTACCTGCGTCCGGTGGCGATGCTCGTGCGTCCGGGAAATCCGAAGCGGATTCGCCGATTCGAGGATCTGCTTCGCCCCGGCGTGAAGGTGCTGGTGGTGCAGGGCGCCGGCCAGAACGGACTGTGGGAGGACGTCGCGGGCCGCACGGGCGACATCAGAGTGGTGCGCGCATTTCGACGCAACATCGGCGCCGTCGCGGAGAACAGTGGCGTGGCGAAGCAGCGGTGGATCGACGACAGGAGCTTCGACGCGTGGCTCATCTGGAACGTCTGGCAGGTGGCCAATCCCACCCTCGCGGACGTGGTGCCGGTGGCCGAACGCTGGCGCATCTATCGCGACGCGGGCGTGGCGCTCACGATGAAGGGGCGCGATCGCACCGCGGCGCGCGACTTCGCGCGCTTTCTCCAGTCACACGATGGTGCGCACATCTTCGCCAAGTGGGGATGGATGGCGGAACGCGGCGGCAAGTAGCGGCCGCGGCGTGGGAGGTACATCGTGCCGAGCCAAGCCATGAGCAGTGTGCGCGCCATCGACGGTATCCTTCGGGCTGCCGGCACGACCTTCGACTGGCTCGAGGCCCGATGGGAAGCGCCAGCTGTCCGCCGAGCGACCGGGACGCTCCTCGTGGCGATATTCGTCGTCGTGCTGGCGGTGGTGGAGCTCGGGCGTCGCGGCTGGTTGCCAGGCGCGCTTCACGGCGTCGTACCGCGCAGCCACTTCGTCGCGGTCAGCGTGGTCTTCACCTTCCTGCTCGTGCTCGAAGTGGCGGGTCTCATCTTCGCCCTCGCGCTCAGTCGCCGATTCGGTGGGCAAGCAGTTCGAACTGCTCGCCCTGATTCTCATTCGAGAAGTGTTCGTGGAGCTCGGCAACGCGGGCGAGCCGCTGGGGTGGGACGGACTTCGTTATGCAATGCCCCATATCGCCGCGAACATGCTCGGGGCGCTCATCGTGTTCGCGCTCCTCGTGCCCTTCTATCGCATTCAGCGCCACCGCGCCATCACGAGCGCCAGGGGAGATCAGGCGCGTTTCGTACGCGCAAAGAAGGCGGTGTCGCTGACGCTGCTGGGCGCCTTTCTCTTCCTCGGCGCAGAGACGATGGCGGGGGCGTTCGGGGGGAGGGCGACCTTCCCGTTCTTTGCGAGCTTCTACACCATCCTCGTCCTGAGCGATGTATTGCTCGTGCTGGTGTCGCTTCGCTACAGCACGACGTTCCAGGTCGTCTTCCGGAATGCGGGATTCGCGGCGGCCACGGTGCTGATTCGTCTCGCGCTGAGCGCGCCGCCGTTCGTGAACGTGCTGCTCGCCGCCGGGGCAACGGTATTCATCCTGGCGACGACAATGGCGTACAACGCCTGGCGAGAGGAAGATCGCTCGCGCATGGCGGTGCAGCCGACAGCCGCGCCGCCCGCGTAGCCTTCCCTGGCGTCGGATGCGCTTCTTGCATCGTTTTGACATCGACCCCCCTCATCTGCGCCGCCTGACGGCGGGCCACGTATCTCCGTGGTAGGGTCCGAGGCACGACTGGCCATGCGAACGCATGTCCCCGCCACATCACCACCAGCAATGGACGGATCGAATGAATGACAGCTCAAGAGCGTTCGCGGCGTTCATGGCATCGTCCGCGGGCCGACTGATTCGCATCGCCGCCGGCGTCGCCCTCATCGCGTGGGGCTGGTCGATGCGCGACCAGACGTCCGGGATCGTCCTGATGGTCGGCGGTCTGGCGCCGCTGCTCGCCGGGGCGTTCAACGTGTGCCTCCTGGCTCCCCTCATCGGCGCTCCGTTCGCGGGCAAGGATGCACGATCCCCGCGATAGGGCGCCGACTCCCTACGGCGACGTCCACACACGTGTCGCCAGGAGCGCGAGGAAGATGGAAAACGCGCGTTGGAGCAGTGGCGGCGACGCATACAGCGTTGGCTCTGCGCTCATGCTGGTCATCGTCACGTCGCTCGCGCTGGCATGCGGCGACACTTCGCCGCGCCAGGTGGTGGTCGGGCCAGCACCCGACTCCTTCCGCGTTGCGTTCGCGACGAACAAGGGCACATTCGTCGTGCAGGTGGTGCGGGCGTGGGCGCCCAACGGCGCCGACCGCTTTCACGCGCTCGCCGCCGAGGGCTTCTTCGACGAGAATCGCTTCTTTCGCGTGCTGCCGGGCTTCATCGCGCAGTTCGGGGCGAACGACGATCGCGGGCGTAACAAGGAGTGGGAAGAGAAGCCGCTACCCGATGATCCCGCGCGCGAGAAGAATCGGCGCGGCACGATCAGCTTCGCGAGCCTGGGACCCAACACGCGCACGCATCAGCTCTTCGTCAACCTGAAGGACAACACGAGCCTGGACGCACAGGGATTCACGCCGATCGGCCGAGTGATCGAAGGCATGGGCGTCGTCGACTCCATCTACGACGGCTATGGCGAGGATCCCCGGTACCAGCTCATCGCGACGCAGGGAAACAAGTACCTCGCGCGCATGTTCCCCAAGCTCGACTACATCACGACGGCGACGATCGTCACGGGTGCGGCGCGCTGAGACTGGTCCCGCGCGACCCGCCGCCGACGAGCGTTCCGCGGGACGCGTCATTCACGCGCTGATCGCGGCCTCGCGGTAGCCATGTGCCGTTTTGCGAAACTCTTCGCCGCCAGTCGCGCCGCGGCGTCGGGCTCCGCGAGAATGCGCTGCAACTCGGCGACGTTCGGCGCGGCACGCTCGTCCAGGTACAGGCGGTAGTAGCCACGCGTGTGCACGAAGACCGTACGCTGCGTTCCGGCGCGCGCGGGCGGCGCGCGGAACGATACCTCAGCGCGATCCGTCGTCGTGGGCATCGCGTAGTAGCGATCGTCCGTCGCTTCGAGATCGGGCAGCACATCGCGCCCATCGAAGGTGCGCGCAGAGAGCGGCGCGATGGTATCGACGGCTACGGGCGACTCGGTATCGTCGTAGCTCATGGCGAACGAGTTGAGTGCCCAGAATCCGGAGGGGGGCCGGATGCGCACGCGCAGCGAGTCGCCGACCGACTGGCTCACGTCGAGCGGCACCACGCGCGACTCCGTGATGAATGGACCGCCGCCGGGAAGCAAACCACGCGGACGCCAGCCACCCAGCTCCTGCACGTCGAGCTTGAGCACATAGAGTTCGTCGCGGAGATTCCACGTGCGCACCGAATCCTGCGCAACACGGGAGGTGTCAACGGAGGCATACCAGTCGCGCACGGCTGTGCCGCGCAGATCGAGCAGTTCGCGGATCATGTGCGAGCCCCAGTTCCCGGTGCCGGCACGGGCGACCAGATGCGCGCGCGTGGCGCCGCGTGGCTTGGGAAAGGTGAGCACGATCTCCTCGCGCACACGTCCCGTCAGGTCGGCCGGCGGAAGGGGCTCCCAGATCATGTGATCGGTGGAGCGGAGCCAGGGAGTGAGGTCACGTCCATCCTGATCTCGTGCGGAAGCTGGCGCGACGGCGGATGAAACTGCCTGCAGCCGTCCGAACTCATCCATCGCGAAGCTGGATCCCGGTCGATGATCAACGACGATCAGGCGCATCGAATTGGTGTACTGCGTCTCGTCCACTTCATTGGTGACGAGCAGGCGGTACCGTCCCGCGGAATCGGGGCGCAGGTGCTCGAGATCGCCGAAATCGTCTCGCTCGAGGCCTCGTGTCACGGCGCCACCGTACGGTTCCGCGTCGAAGACGTACCGGGTGCCGTCCCAGGAGTAGATGAAGGGGCACGACTCCTTGGTGGCGATGGCGACTGCGACGACAACCGCGAGAACTCCTGCCACAACGCCGATCACGGCGGCGGTCGTACGAAGCGGGTCGATGTACTCGATCCAGACGCGTTGCACCTCGGCCAGGGGAACGCCGTACGGCTGACCGGCGACCTGCGAGAACAGGCTGTCGTTTCGCACTTCCGCCTGCGGCCGGTTCCGCAGGTCGGTCGACATGCGCTCGTCGAACGTGATCTCGCGGCCGTCGCGAAGCGTGACACCGAGGACGCGCTCGTGGAGCGTGCGTGCCTCGCCTGATCGCACGACCTCCGGAGTGTCCAGCATCTGAACACGGGTGCACGCCGCGAGGTCCAGCGCCAGAACGACCATGCACAGCGAAGCGATAGGGCGACGAGCGCGACCGAACATGGCGTCTCCCGGGGGAAGCGTTCGTCACCATACGGTAGGCGGCGATTATGCCCACGGTCGGACAGAGTGTCAAGCCGCGTGAAGCGCCGCACCATTCGCGATTCTCTCACCGCGCGTGTGGAATCGTCAGCGTGAACGTCGAGCCCACTCCTGGCGTGCTGTCGACTGTCAGATCGCCACCCATGCCACGCGCGAGATCGCGGCTGATCGCGAGACCGAGACCCGTACCCTCCTTGGTGCGGGTGAGCTTCGCGTCGACCTGCACGAACGGATGGAAGATGCGCTCGAGCTGATCCGCCGGTATGCCGCGGCCGCGGTCGTTCACTCGCACCGTGACGAATGCCGCACCATCTTCTCCCGTCAGCATGATCGCGCCGCCCGGCTCGCTGAACTTGATGGCGTTCGATAGCAGGTTGAGCACGATCTGCTGCAGCTTTTCTGCATCGGCACGGACGGTCACCGTGGCCGGACTTCCCGGATAGCGCAGGACCTGCTGCCTGGCCCGGGCCTGCGGCGCGACGAGCGCTTCGCACGTGGTCAGCACATCGTCGAGGGACACGTCAGCAATCTCATATTGCACGTGGCCACCTTCGACCCGCGCAAAATTCAACACGCCGTCGATGAGGCCGAGCAGGTGGCGCTGGCTTCGCTGGATGCGCGCGAGATCGGCCGCCTGCTCGACGGTCACGGGCCCGCGGATCCCGAGCTCGATCAGTTCCGCGTACCCGCCGATGGCATTGAGTGGCGTGCGCAGCTCGTGGCTCATCACAGCGAGAAATGCGCTCTTGGCCACATTCGCCGCCTCCGCCTCGGCGCGCAGCCGCTCCGCGTCGCGCCGTGCTTGCACCGACTCGGTGACATCGGTACCCACGGCGACGATACCCGACACCGACCCGTCGGGCTCGACGAGCGGATGATAGACGAAGTTGAAGTAATAGTCTTCCGGTACGCCGTCATTGTCGCGATCGAGCGGAACCAGGTAGCCGTTCGCCACGAACGGCACACCCGTGTCGAGTACCCGCTGCATCTCGCCCAGCAGCACATCGCTGAGCTCGTGCAGGACGTCACGCAATCGGGCATCGACCAGCATACGGCCGGGCGGCGTGAGCTCGAGGAAGCGGGGGTTGGCCAGCTCGAACACGAGCTCAGCGGCCACGCGCCCACGTAATACGGCAACGGCGACCGGTGCCTGCTGGAACACGTCCGCGAGGCGCGCTCGCTCGACCTGGAGGGTCGCGAGCAGCTCCTCGGCGCGGGCGCGCTCGCTCTCCGCGAGCCGGCGCGCGAGCTCGGCCTCCTCGGTGCGCTCCTCGAGCTGCGCCGCAGTGGCGTTCAGCTCTTCGGCCTGCGCCTCGAGTTCGGCGGCCGAATCCTGGAGGTGCTCGTTGGCCAACTCCAGCTCAGCCGATTGGGTCCGAAGCTGCGCGTTCTGCGCCGCACGGGCGACCTCGCTGTCGTACCGCGCCGTCTCGTCGCGCACCGTGAGCACCGCGCCCATCGCGCTGCCGTCGGCGGCACGGATCGGCCGCGCATTTCCGACGGCCAGGATCTCGCTGCCGTCCGGGCGACGGATGCGCCAGCGCGCCTCGAGCACGGTCTCTCCGCGCAGGACGGCACGCGCAAGAGGAAGCTCGGTTGACGGATACGGCAAACCTGATTCGGTGAGCAGGTGATAGCTGTCGGCATACTCGTCCGGCGCGACGTCGAGCCGCGCGACGCCATGCAGCCGAGCCGCGGCGGCGTTGACGAAGGTGATGCGCCCCTGCGCATCCGTGACGATCACGCCCTCCGCGAGCTGTGCCATGGCGACGACGAGCGCGGGGGACACGCCATCGGCGCTCAGCTCGGCGTCATGAGGAATTGGCACAAGGGCATGTCGCGGTGCAAGAAGACGACCGAGCGCACGATGAACGAAATGATTCAGCGCGCGAACGACCGTGGCGAAACAGCGGCGGGTCGGGCAAAGTGATACCCCTGCAGGTACTGAACGCCTCGCGTGGCGAACCAGTTCGCGGACTCGCGGAAGCCGGCACGGCGGTAGTGGTCCAGCAGTCACGTTCGCGCGCCATGCCCGGCGTGGCATGGACAGCGCGTCGTCCATTGCTCGCGCCGGCCCTGCACGACACCTTGTCGGCAAGCGGTTGGTGCTGCTGCTCGGACACTCCGCGCTCCGGGCCACGGAGGAGGGCAGCGCCAGCCCAACGTCGGGAGGAGCCGTATGGATCCGGTTGCACACTGGGAGCGGGTGTACTCGACCAAGCCTTCTAATGAAGTGAGCTGGTTTCAGGCGCGCCCGACGCGGTCGCTCGAGCTTCTGGGTGACGTCAATGGAGGTGCTGAGCGCAGGATCATCGATGTAGGCGGGGGAGACTCGTCGTTCGCGGACGAGGTGGTCGAACACCGGCTCGGGAGCATCACGGTGCTCGACCTTTCCGCGAGCGCGCTCGCACGCGCCAAGGCTCGCCTCGGCACCCGTGCATCCGAAGTCGACTGGATCGACGGCGATGTCACGCGAACACGCCTTGGCGTGGATGCGTACGACGTGTGGCACGATCGAGCGGTGTTCCACTTCCTGACCTCCCCCGATGACCGCGCGCGGTACGTCGCGACGGCGGCGGAAGCAGTCCGATCGAGTGGCACGCTCATCGTCGCCACGTTCGCCGCTGACGGCCCCACTCGGTGCAGCGGGCTCGACGTCGCCCGCTACGATGAAGCAGGACTCGCCCGCGAGTTCGACTCCTCGTTCATCCTCGTTCGTGGCCTGGGGGACGTCCACCGCACGCCCTCCGGCGCAGAGCAGCGATTCACCTACGTCGTGCTGCGGCGCTGCTGACCCGCCACGGTCCGCGCTGTCTGGCGGCTCATTCCGCCGACTCCTACTATTGCACCACACTCACCTTCACGTCGGGACGTGCGATGGCGGCGGACTCTCACTCGACGGCATTGCAGGAGGCGCTGGCCGAGCGCTATGCGATCGAGCGTGAGCTGGGCCGCGGGGGCATGGCCACCGTCTACCTCGCGCGCGATCTCAAGCACGCACGACGCGTCGCCATCAAGGTGCTGCACCCCGACCTGGCGGCCTCGGTCGGGTCACAGCGCTTCCTGCGCGAGATCGAGATCGCCGCCGGCCTCACGCATCCGCACATCCTCCCGCTCCACGACTCGGGCTCGGCCGCCGGGCTCCTCTACTTCGTGATGCCGTTCGTGGAGGGCGAGTCATTGCGCGATCGGCTCGACCGCGACGGCCAGTTGTCACTCGGCGACGCGCTGCACCTTGCGCGGGAAGTGGCGAGCGCCCTCGCGTACGCCCACGAGCACGGCGTCATCCATCGCGACATCAAGCCGGAGAACATTCTCCTCGCGTCCGGGCATGCGCTCGTCGCCGATTTCGGCATCGCGCGCGCGCTGGACGCGGCCGGCAGCGAGCGGCTCACGGAAACGGGCATGGGCATCGGCACGCCGGCCTACATGAGTCCCGAGCAGGCGGCGGGCGATCAGGCGGATGCGCGCAGCGACGTCTACGCGCTGGGCTGCGTGCTCTACGAGATGCTCGCCGGTCGGCCGCCCTTTACTGGACGCACGGCGCAGGAGCTGATCACGCGCCGCTTCATGGAGCCGCCACCTCATGTGTCGGCCGCACGCCCCACGGTTTCGGCCGAGCTCGATGCCGCGCTGATGACGGCGATGGCGACGAAACCGGAAAATCGGTTTCCGACGATCGCCGCGTTCGCGCAGGCGCTGGATGATGCGGGCCTGTCGGGTTCGACGACTGCCCTCTCTTCATCGCGTGCCCGCATCGCGTCTCGCTTCGCGCTCGCGACAGCGAGCCTGATCGCCGCGGCGGCGATCATCTGGGCGGTGTGGGGCCGCGCGTCGGTTGCGGAAGCCGCGCCCGCCCGGCTCGCCGTGCTGCCGTTTGCCGTGCATGGGAGTGAAAGTTTTTCGTACCTGCGCGGCGGGATGGTTGACCTCCTCACCCGCAACCTCGACGGGCTCGGCGCCTACCGCACCATCGACGTGGCCACCGTGCTCACGAACGCGCAGGCCGGCGCGAAGCAGGCGATACCGATGGAGCCTCGAGCGCTAGCGAAACGCCTCGACGCGGGCGTGTACGTGGTGGGCAGCGTGCACGTGAACGGCGCACGCATGCGCATGCAGGCCGCCCTGTTCGACGAGAACGCAACCGGAGCGAGTGTGGCGCGGGCGTCGGCCGAGGGCGACACGGCCGCGGTCTTCGCGCTCGTCGACAGTCTCACGGTCGGACTGGTCGCCAGTCAGTCGCGCGCGCCCGGCGCTCGCCTCTCGGCCACCGCGGCCAAGACGTCGCACTCGCTGACGGCGCTCAAGTCGTACCTCGAGGGTGAGCAGCAGCTCCGGAGTGCGTTGTACGACTCCGCGGCGCACTACTTTCGTCAGGCCATCACCGCTGACACCGGCTTCGCGCTCGCGCACTATCGCCTCGCCGTCTCGAATGGATTGCTGGCGAGCCGAATGGGCGCGCGATGGGAGCCAGCGCTGTCGGCGAGCGCGCGCGCCCTGCGGTTCGCCGACCGGCTCGGCGCGCGGGACAGCCTGCTGCTCGCGGCGTACGATGACTACGTGCACGGACGCGCCGACGACGCGGAGCGCCGGTATCGCGCGATTCTCGACGAGTATCCCGAGGAGCTTGAGGCGAAGTTCCTGCTGGCCGAGACGCTGATGCGCTACAACCCGCCGCGCGGGCGATCGATCGTGGAGGCGCAGGCGGTCTACCTCGACATGGCGCGCCTGGACCAACGATTCTTCTGCTACATATGACCCATGATGGAGCTCGCCGGGCGCGAGCACGACTACGGGCGGTACGACTCGCTGGCGACGCAACTCGCACGGCGTAGGGGGCTGCCGCATCCGTACGCAGCCCGCGCGCTGACGGCAATCGGCAGCGGAAGTGCCGAGCGTCGCGCGGCGGCGCTGGCGGAAGTGCGGGGCGCGGACGTCACCGATCCAGTGCCGGTATGGGCAGTGGCGATGTTCTCCAGCGACCTCGCCGCGGCGCGCTCGATCGTCGAGTCGTCGCTGCGTCGGGCGCCGACCCCTCGCGAGGCCTCGCAATTATTGTATGCGCAGGCGGGTGTGGAGCTCGCCGCGGGCCGGTGGCGTGCCGGCCGCGCCGCGCTTTCCGCGGCGAGCGCGGCCGGCGCGCGTGCGGGCGCGCCGGTCCTGAAGCGAGTACCGCTGGAAGTGCAGGCGATGGTCACCGCGCTCGCCGCGCTGCCCGTGCCACCGGGCGACATCGATACCGACCGCGCCGTTGTGTCCGGATGGCCCACCGTGATCGACTCGACGGCTTCGGCCGAGGACATGCCAGCGCGGATGCAGCCGCAGATGCGCGCGTATCTGCTCGGGCTGCTCGACGCCCGCCGCGGTGCGTACGACGAGGCGCTGGCTAACGCGACGAATGTCGAGCAACTCGCCACGCCGGCTGGCGCGGAGCCGGTGGCGCGTACGCTCGCGCGAGGTGTGCGCGCGTCGGTGGCGCTCCAGCGTGGCGACCCCACTGCGGCGCTCGCGATACTCGGCCCCACGAACGACGTCGTGCCGCCCATCTATGCCGCCGAATTCCGAATGGCCGAAGTGCACGCACGGTGGTTGCGTGCGGAGGCGCTGTTTGCCTTGAGGCGCGACGACGAAGCGCTGCACTGGTACGCGCTCGCCAACGAGTCGCCCGTCGTCAACGGGGCGATGCTCGAGCTGGTGCTGGCGGCACCGTCGCATCTGCGGCGCGGCGAGATACACGAGCGGCGAGGTGACCGCGCGCGCGCACTGTCGGAATACCAAAGGTTTCGGGCGATGTGGCGCGAGGCCGACGGTCCGGCACTCGTGCTCGTGAAGAACGCGGCAGATCGTGCCGCCGGGCTCGCACCGGATTAGCTTCCCAGCGTGCGCCGTACTCCATTTTCACGACTGACCGTCGCCGCCCTGTTCGCATTGGCCACCTTCGCCGTCCCCGGCGAGGCGTTGACGCACGGCGCGGCGCATCAGCACGAGCGCGAGCACGACCCGCATCATGCGGTCGCCGAGGCGCACGAAAATATCTCCGCCGTCTCGTTGCCGGGGCACGGGCACGACCATCAGCATCCGCGCCTCGACACCGGCGCTCCGACGCGGATCGAAGGCCTGGCGATCGTCATGCCCGTGCCGGCGCCTGTTCCGGCAGCTCGCGTGGTCGGCGTCGCGCACGTTACGCCCGTACGTCGCGCGACACTCGCGCGAGGCGACCCGCGCACCGGCCCGCCTCCCCGGCTCCGAGCACCGCCAGCCCGCTGACCCACCAGCGTCACGCCCGATCTCCACCTCGTGAGATCGCGGTGCGCGCTGGTGCTCGTCGTTCCGTTTCCGGGAACGCCCCGTCGCCGGCTGCGCGCACCTCCGCGTCGCGCCGAGCAAGGGGCCGCGGCAGGTACAGCAGTGTCGGCATTCCTCTCGTCGCGCCCGAGGCGCGTCTCTCGTGCACTGCGGCGCGCCGTCGTAGCGCTCGCGTTCGTGCTGGTTCATTCCACCGTCGCGATGGCGCAGGCGGCGCCCGCACTCACGCTCGAGGCGGCGCGCGCGGCTGCGCGCCGACACAGCCCGGATCTCGTGGCGGCTCGCGAAATGGTCAACGCCGCGCGTGGCCTCGAGCGGCAGGCCGGCGCGCATCCCAATCCGGTCTTCACGTTCTCGCGCGAACAGGCGTCGGGCGATGAGCAGTCCACCGCGCAGAACATCGCGCTGCTCGAGCAGCCGCTCGAGCGCGGCGCCTTGCGCTCGGCACGCCTTGACGCGGCGCGAGTGCGGCGCGAGGCGGCCGACGTGCGAGTTGCCATAGCCGAGGCGTCGCTCGACTTCGAGGTGACACGGTCGTATGCGCTCGCGCTCGCGGCCGACCGACGCGCCGCGCTCGCGGACCAGGCGACGACGGCATTCACCGAGGCGTTGCGAGTGAGTGCACGCCGCCTGGCGGCCGGCGATCTCTCTGGTTACGCGAACCGTCGGCTCAAGCTGGAAGCGGCACGCTATGCCGCGCTCCGGGCAGAAGCGATTCTCGCGCGGCGCGTGGCGCGCACCGAGCTCGCGTCGCTCGTCGCGTCCGGTGACGACGCGGTCGATGCCTCGAATCTCGTACTTGCCGACAGCCTCGGTGCGCGCGGTGCGACGCCGAGCGGGGACTCGCTTCTCGCGGTGGCGCTCCGAAGTCGCGGTGAGCTCCGTGCCGCAGAGCTTGACGCGCTCGCCGCTGCAGCGGATGCCCGTCTCGTGGCGCGCGAGCGCACGCCGACGCCCGTGCTCTCGGCCGGATTGAAGTCCGAGCGGATGGGTGTGGCCGGCGCACCGTCGCAGGGCCTCACCGGATTCGTCGCCGGCCTCTCGCTTCCGATCCCGCTGTGGGATCGCCGCGGTGGCGCAATCGACGCGGCAGATGCCGAGTCCCGTCGGCGTGCGGCCGAGGTGGCAGGTCTGCGCCGACGCATCGCTCGCGAGATTGCCGACGCATATGACGCGTATCGCGCGGCCGACGCGCAGCTCGCCATGCTCGCGCCGCAACTGGGTGGCGAGTCGCGCGCGGCACTGGGCGCGGCGCAGGTGGCTTATGCCGAGGGCGAGATCACGCTGGTGGAGTGGCTCGACGCGGTGCGCGCGTACCGCGAGGCGGAGGCGAGCTTCGCGACGCTGCAGGCCGACGTGATCATTCGTCGTGCGACTCTCGAGCGCGCCGTCGGCGCGCCACTGCTACCCGTCACCCTCCCGCTCAACCCCACGCCTGGCGACTCGCCGGCGACATCGACAGGACTCGACCGATGATGCGCACCGCAACGCTTTTCACTGGAATCGCTTTCGCCATCCTGACCCTGTCGCTCGGCGGCTGTGGCCGGGCCGAGCCGGGCAGTGCCGATGGTGAGGTGGCGAATGCGCCGGCGGGCGGCGCGATCACCATCTGGACCGATTCGACGGAGCTCTTCATGGAGCATCCGGCGCTGATCGTGGGTGCGCCCGACAAGTTCGCGGTGCACCTGACGGACGTGACCGACTTCGCGCCGCTGCGATCGGGCCGGATCACGCTGCGGTTCGTGCCTCGGGGCGGTGGCGCGCCGGTCGTCGTCACGCAGGATGTACCGAGGGCGCCGGGCATCTACGGGCCTGCGCCGGAGTTCGCGGCCGCGGGCGTATATGATCTCACGCTGCTCGTGAACAGCCCGCAAGCGCGCGACAGCATCACGGTGCCCAATCTGCGAGTGTACGCCAAGGCAGCCGATGCGCCGCGCGAAGGGGCGGGAGGGGAGAGCGGGATCAGCTTCCTGAAGGAGCAGCAGTGGAAGACGCCGGGTTTTCGCACGCTGTTCGCGCAGTCGGGCAGCGTGATGGCCAGCTTCGATGCGCCTGGCACGATCGAGCCCGCGGCGGGTCGGTACGCCGACGTCACCGCGCCCATCAGCGGGCTGGTGGATCCCAGCAGCATCGCGACGTCGCCGGCGCCGGGTCAGGCAGTCGGCCGTGGGCAGTCGCTCGCCGTGCTCACGCCGACACTGGGCGAAGGAGGCAGCGCGTACGCAGAAGCGCGCGCCGCGTTGCGCGAGGCGCAGGCCGAGCATGATCGAGCAACGCGCCTGGTGGAGGCCGAAGCGGCACCGCAGCGCCGCCTGAGCGACGCGCAAATCAGGTTGCAGGCGGCACGCGAGGCGCTGGCGGGACTCGGCGGCGCGGGCGCGGGTGGTCGCATCGTGATCCGGTCGCCGATCGCCGGCGTTGTCGCCACGCGCACCATCACGCCGGGGAGCCGCGTCGAGGCAGGCACTCCGCTGTTCACCATCGTCGACGCGCGTACCGTCTGGCTTTCCGTCAATGTCCCGGCAGCTCAAGCGCCGCTGGTGGGTCGCACGTCGGGGGCAGCGTTCACGATCGAAGGAAGTCCGCGACGCTACACGTCGACTCGAACGGTATCGATCGGCAGCGTGATCGATCCGCAGTCGCGCACCGTGCGCGCGCTGTACGAGGTGAACAACTCCGACGCCAGCATCCGGGTGGGCTCCAACGCGCGCGTGTCGGTGCGCACAGGCCAGCAGGCCGATGGCGTGATCATTCCCGCGAGTGCCGTGCTCGACGAGGATGGCCGCACCATCGTGTACGTGCAGCCCGAGGGTGAGACGTTCGAGAAGCGGGAGGTCCGGCTGGGCGGAGAGCAGGGCGGCGTGGTGCTGGTGCTCGACGGCGTCAAGGCGGGGGAGCGGGTCGTGACGGGCGCGGCCTACCAGGTGCGACTCGCGTCGCTGTCCACGGCCGTGCCCGCGCACGGCCACGAGCACTAGGAGCATGCACTCATGCTGAACAAGGTCATCGCGTGGGCGCTTCAGAATCGCGTCGTCGTGCTCGCCATCTCGGGCATCATGCTCATGGCGGGCGCGTACACGGCGTACAACATGCCGGTCGACGTCTTCCCCGATCTCACCGCGCCCACCGTCACCGTGCTCACCGAGGCGCACGGCATGGCGCCGGAAGAGGTGGAAGCGCTCGTGTCCTTTCCCATCGAGACGGCGGTGAACGGATCCACGGGCATCAGGCGCGTACGTTCGTCCACGGCGCAGGGGATCTCGGTGGTGTGGGTGGAGTTCGAGTGGGGCACCGACATCTTCCGGGCGCGGCAGATCGTGGCCGAGAAGCTCCAGAGCGTGGCGAGTGCGCTGCCGGCGGGCGTGGCCGCGCCGCTGCTCGCGCCGGTGTCGAGCGTGATGGGCGAAATCCTCATGATCGGGCTCACAGGAACCCAGTCGCCGCAGGAACTGCGCACCGCGGCCGACTGGACAATTCGCCGCCGACTGCTCGCCGTACCCGGTGTCGCGCAGGTGATCCCGATTGGCGGTGAGGTGAAGCAGTACCAGGTACTCGCCGATCCCGCGCGCATGCTCGCCACGGGTGTGACGCTGGAGCAGGTGCTGCATGCCGCGCGAGGCTCGAACGAGAACGCATCGGGCGGCGTGTACATGGACAAGGGGCAGGAGTACGTCATCCGCGGATTGGGCCGCGTGGAGAGCGCGGACGACATCGGCGCCACGGTGGTGGCGGTGAACGGGGGCATTCCCGTGCTCTTGCGGCAGGTCGCGGACGTGCGCGTCGGACCCGCGCCCAAGTACGGTGAAGGATCAGTCAATGCGAAGCCCGGCGTCGTGCTCGCCGTACAGAAGCAGCCCGGCGCGAACACGCTGGAGCTGACGGACCGGATCGAACGCGAGCTCGTGGACATGCAGAAGACGCTGCCGGCAGGCATGACGGTACATTCGCGGCTCTTCCGGCAGGCGGACTTCATCTCGGTCGCCGTGCACAACGTGGTGGCGGCGCTTCGCGACGGCGCGATCTTCGTCGTGATCATCCTCTTCATCTTCCTCTGGAACCTGCGCGCGACCGCCATCTCCATCGTCGCGATTCCGCTCTCGCTCGTCGTGGCCATCTTCGCCATGAAGCTGCTGGGCATCACGATCAACACGATGACGCTGGGTGGCATGGCGATCGCCATCGGCGCGCTGGTGGATGACGCGATCATCGACGTGGAGAACGTCTTCCGCCGGCTCAAGGAAAATCACCACCTCCCGGCGAGCCAGCAGCGTCCCGCGATTCGCGTCGTCTACGAGGCATCGAAGGAGATCCGCGCCTCCATCGTCAACGCGACGATGATCATCATCGTCGTCTTCCTTCCGCTGTTCTTCCTGCCGGGAGTGGAAGGCCGGCTGCTTCGCCCGCTCGGCTTCGCGTACGTCGTGTCCATCCTCGCCTCCCTGCTCGTGGCGGTGACGGTGACGCCCGTGCTCTGCGCCTATCTGCTCCCCAACGCGAAGGCGGTGCAGACTGAGCATGAGAGCCGCCTCGTCACCTGGCTCAAGGCGCGGTACGCGCCCACGCTCGACTGGGTGCTCGAGCGACCGAAGCAGGTGCTCGGCGCTGCCGCGCTGATGCTGGCGCTCACGCTGGCGGTGGTACCATTTCTGGGGACGTCGTTCCTTCCGGAGTTCAACGAAGGAGCGCTCACCGTATCCGTCGTCACTGTGCCCGGCACCTCGCTCGCCGAGTCCGATGCGATTGGACGGCGGGTCGAGGAGATCCTGCTCGCCAACACGGCGGTGAGGAACACCGACCGACGGCAGGGTCGCGCCGAGCTCGACGAGCATGCGCAGGGCGTGAACGCGGCCGAGATCGACGTCACGCTGAAGGACGACGTCGACAAGGACGCGCTGTTCGATGCACTCAGGCGGGAGTTCTCCGTCATTCCCGGCACCAACGTCACGATCGGCCAGCCGATCGGCCATCGCATCGACCACATGCTGTCCGGCACGCGGGCCAACATTGCGGTGAAGGTGTTCGGGCCCGACCTCTACCAGTTGCGGCAGGTCGGCGCGCAGGTGCGCGACGTGATGCAGGGGATTCCCGGCGTCGCGGACCTGCAGCTGGAACAGCAGATGGACGTGCCGCAGCTGCGCATCCGCGCCGACCGTGGTGCGCTCGCGCGTTACGGCATGACCGTGAGCCAGCTGTCCGAGGCGATCGACGTCGCGTTCAATGGGGAAGAGGTGTCGCAGGTGCTCGAAGACGGCAAGAGCTTCGACCTCGTCGTGCGATTCCCGGACGAGCTGCGCGCCGACGCGGCGACGATCTCCGGCGTGTCGTTCGACACACCCACGGGACAGCGGGTTGCGCTGTCGCAGCTCGCGACCATTTCCGTGGAGCGCGGGCCGAACACGATCAGCCGCGAGAACGTGCAGCGAAAGATCGTCGTGCAGGCGAACGTGGCGGATCGCGATCTCGGCAGCACGGTGGCCGATATTCGCACGGCGGTGAACGATGGCGTGAAACTGCCGGCCGGCTATCACGTGGAATACGGCGGACAATTCGAGGCGCAGGAAGAGTCGACGCGCACGCTCGGTGCGTTCTCGCTCCTCTCCATCGCGGCAATCTTCCTCATCCTGTTCGGCGAGTTCCGCTCGGCGCGCACAGCGGCGCTCGTGATGGCCAACCTGCCGCTGGCGCTCATCGGGGGTGTGCTGGCGGTGCTGGTGACGAGCCGGGTGGTGAGCATTGCCTCGCTCGTGGGGTTCGTCACGTTGTTCGGCATCGCTACGCGCAACGGGATCCTGCTGGTGGCCCACTACCGACAGCTCCTGACCGAAGGCGCCCCGTTTCGCGAGTCAGTGGTGCGCGGGTCGCTCGAGCGCATCTCGCCCATCCTGATGACGGCACTCACCGCGGGCCTGGCGCTCGTCCCGCTGGCCGTCGGTGGCGGCGAGCCGGGCAACGAGCTCCAGACGCCGATGGCAATCGTGATTCTCGGCGGATTGCTCTCGGCCACGGCGCTCAACATGCTCGTGTTGCCCGCGCTGTACTGGCTCTATGGCGACCGGTCGGCGAGTGCGGAACGCGAAGTCGATGAACTGGGGCTCGCGCCGCGCGTGCTCGTGTCCGAGCCGGCGTGAGCGGCGTCGCGCCGTCGCAGCCGGCCTCGACTCTCGGCGGCAACGCGAACTTTGTCCGTCTGTTCGCCGCGCAGCTCACGTCGCTGCTCGGCAGCGGTGTGACGAGCGTAGCGCTGGCGGCGTTCGCGTACCAGCTCAGCGGGCGCAATGCGACGGTCGTCGTGGGCACGGCGCTCATGTTGCGCATCCTCGCCTTCGTGCTCGTGGCACCGGCTGCGGGCATTCTGGCGGATCGAGTCGAGCGTCGCCGCCTGCTGATTGGCGCGGACGTCGCACGCGTCGCGTTGATGGGAGTCTTTCCCTTCATCACCGCGGTGTGGCAGGTCTACCTCCTCATCTTTGTGCTCAATGCGGTGACGGCGCTATTCACTCCCGCGTTCGAGGCGTCGCTGCCGGAGGTGGTGGGAGAGCGGCTGTATACGCGCGCCCTCGCGTGGTCGCGCGTCGCGGTCGATGTCGAGGCGGCGGGCGGACCACTCGTCGCAGGCATTCTCATCGCCATCGTCGGCGTGAAGTGGGCGTTCTGGTTCGATGGGCTCACGTACCTGGCTTCGGCCATCCTCGTGTATCGCAGCCGCGTACCGCGTGCGCCACGGCCCACCTCATCCTTTCCGTGGGACATGATCTGGACCCAGGCGTCGCACGGCACACGCATCCTCCTTCGCGAGCCGTCGCTCCGGCGCGCCCTGGTGCTGCACTTCGCGGAGGCCGCCGCTGGTGCGTGCGCCATCGTCGCGACCGTCGCGTACGTGCACGATGTGCTGGGACTGGGCAACACGGCGTTCGCGTTGTCGATGGCCGCGCTCGGAGTGGGGTCGTCGGCTGCGGCGCTCCTCGCGTCACGTCGCGCCGAACGCGCCGGCGACGGTGGGCGCCGAGAGAAAAAGCATCTCGCGTATCATGTGTGGGCGGCGAGGTCGATGCTGGGCGGTGGATGTCTGCTCGCGATTGCGCTGTTGCCGGGATGGCTCCAGCCCGGGATTGTCGTGCTGCTGGTGCTCTGGGCGTTGAACGGTGCGGGTCAGGCGCTGATCGCCGTGCCGTCGGTCGGCTTGCTCGCGGCGCACGTCGACGCCACAGAGCGCGGGCGTGCGTACGCCGCCCATTTCGCGCTCACGCACCTGTTCTGGCTGCTGACGTATCCCGCCGTCGGCTACCTGGCGCGCTACGCCGGCGCAGCGAGAACCTTCACCGTTGCTGGCGTCGTCGTCGTGGTCGCGACGGCGCTGTCGCTCGTCGTCGGACGCGCGCCGCACCGGCATGCGTGAGCATCGCTTCTCGACACCCACCGTTCACGGCGACGTCCACACCTTCGCCGCAACGAGGACGAGAAAGATGGAAAAGGCGCGCTTGAGCACGAGCGGCGAGGCGTGCTGCGCGAGCCGCGCGCCAAGATACGCGCCGAAGAACAGGCCGACGGCGATCCAGAGCGACGCCACGATGTTCAGGTTGCCGCTCTTGTGGTACTCCCACGCCCCGAGCGCGCCGACCGGCAGCAGCAGCGCAGCGAGCGACGTGCCGGTGGCGGTGAGCGGCGGCATGCGCGCAATGAGCAGCAGTGCTGGTACGATGATCACGCCGCCGCCGATGCCGAACAGCCCGGAGAGCACGCCGGCGGCGAGTCCGATGGCGATGAGGAGGATGGTCATCAGGGTTCCCGTACGGAGAAAGTGGCAGCGTTCATGTTGCTGAAACGACTGTACGCCGCGAACCTCGCGCCGGCCAGCTACCTCGTCGGCTTCATGTGTGGTGTTCGTTTCGCTCGGCGCCGCGGCCACGGCGCTGGGAGCGGCCATCGGCAAGTCGCTCCGCAACGCGCAGCAGGTGGGCGGTGTACTGATTGCGATGCTCGAATGGACACCGTGCGTGGTCCCCGTGCTCGCATCCATTTTGCTCTATGCCGGCACCGCGGGCTCCATGCAGCAGGGCGCGGCACTCCTCGCTGCATATTCCATCGGGCTCGGCATGCCCTTTCTCGCTGCCGCGTTCGCGCTCGACCGCTTCCTGACGCGCCTGCGCGGCATCAAGCGATGGCTTCGGCCGCTGGAGCTCGTGGCCGGCGCACTGCTCGTGATCGTCGGCGTCGTGCTGGCGACGGGACAGTTCAGGCTCCTCACCAGCTTCCTTGCCGGCTTCGGCCAGCTCGTCACTCTCGGTCCATGATAATGATATTCCGATATCGGGTTTGTCACGTCACTCGTTCCATGTCTGCTGCTTTCTCGCTACTGGCGCTCGCCGCATGTGGCGAGAGCGCACCTCGCTCGCTGGCGGAGTCCGCTGTCGTCCGCGCGCCGGCGGATACCTCGACCCAACCAATCGCCCCGACCATCACGACGGACAGCGTCGTCAGGCCGAGCGCCGCGCCGGCGGTGACTGCAGCGCCGCCGGCGTCGGCGAAGCCACCGCGTGACGTGCCGCGCGCGCCTGCATCCGCGCGTGTTCGACGTATCGTGTTCGGCGGTGTCGACTTCACGGGCATCGGGCATGACCGCGGCAGCCAATCGGCGCCGGTCGTGCTGATCGACATGAGCGACTTCGCCTGTCCGTACTGCGCAGAGTTCTCTCTCAAGACCTATCCCGCGCTCGATCGCGAGTACGTGCGGACGGGCAAGGTGCTGTTCAAATACATCCCGTTCGTCGTCGGATCGTTCCGGCATGGCGAACAGGCTACCCGCGCTGCCGAGTGCGCCGCGGATCAGGGCCAATTCTGGCTGATGCTGGAGCGCATCTACTCCACGCAAACGGAGTGGAAGCGGGGCAACGCGATCGACGCGCAGATGGTCGCGCTCGCCGGAACCACACCCGTCGACAGTGCGCGATTCTCGGCGTGCTACTCAGAGCGCCGGACCGTGGCGCGGACCGAGCGCGCGAACGAGCTGGTGAACAGCATCGGCCTGCGCGTCACGCCTTCCTTCCTCGTCAACGGACATCCGGTACAGGGTGCACTGCCGCTCGCCGACTTCAGGAAGCAGATCGAGACGGCGCTCCTCGTCGAGCGGAGCAAGCAGTGACGCCGGCGCTCTCGTGCCAGGCATGACGACACTCGTCGAGATTATCCGTGCACCGTGGGCCTGGTACGTCGCGGGACCGTTGATCGGGCTCATGGTGCCGGCGCTCCTGCTCGCCGGCAACAAGTCGTTCGGTATCTCCAGCAACCTGCGCCATATCTGCGCGGTGACGCTACCCGCACGCGCGCCATTCTTCGATTACGACTGGCGCCGAGCAGGTGGATGGAACCTCGCCTTCGCGTTGGGCATCGGCATCGGGGGCGCGCTTGCGGTGCACCTGCTCGTCGGACGTGATCTGGTGTCGATCTCGCCAGCGACGCAGGCGTCGCTCGCCGCGCTCGGCATTCACGACGCGCGTGGACTGGTGCCGCGCGAGCTGTTCACCTGGAGCGCGCTTGGCACCGTACGCGGCGCGGTCATGATCGTGGGCGGCGGATTCCTCGTCGGCTTCGGCACGGCGTACGCCGGAGGTTGCACGTCAGGGCACGCCATCAGCGGGCTCGCCGATCTCCAGCTACCGTCGCTCATCGCCGTCCTGGGTTTTTTCGCCGGCGGTCTGATCTCGACATGGGTGCTGCTCCCCATGCTGCTGGGAGGCTGACGTGCGCGGACTGCTGAGATATCTCGCGCTCGGTGTGGTGTTCGGCATCCTGCTGATCAAGTCGGACGTCGTGTCCTGGTTCAGGATCCAGGAGATGTTCCGCTTTCAGGCCTTCCACATGTATGGCATCATCGGCTCCGCGGTCTTCACCGCTGGCGTGTCGTTGCAACTCATCAAGCGGCTCGGTCTGCGCTCGATCGGTGGCGAGGACATCGCGATACCGGCGAAGTCGCTGGGACGCGGCACTCGCTACTGGCTCGGCGGCACGCTGTTCGGGCTCGGCTGGGGAATCATCGGTGCGTGTCCCGGTCCGCTGTTCGCGCTCGTCGGTGGCGGGGTGACGGTGATGCTCGTCGCGCTGCTCAGCGCCATCGGTGGCACGTGGTTGTACGGGACGATGCGGGCGAGCCTGCCGCATTGAGCGGTGCGATTTTGAACCTTCGGCCCTCTCTTTGAGTACTATTCAAGTGTGCTGACACCATTACGTCGCTCCGGGGCCCTCTTGATGGCCGTGTTTGCGGGACACCTCGGTCTGGTGTCCAGCGGCGCCGTGTGCGTGCGACCCGGCATGTCGACGATGTCCGCTGCCGTCGCAACCGCGCCTTCCGGCGGCGACGCGGGATCCATGCGCGACATGCCCGGGATGCGCGAAGGCGTGGATGCTCCGCCGGCAGAACAGGGCCCGTGCTCGGGACCAGCGACCGGTCAGTGCCTGGCGTCCATGGCCTGTGTCACCGTGCTCGGTTCCGACGCCATCGCGACGCAGTTACCGGTTCTGGCGACCCGCGCAGGCGATGACGCGTCGTGGACCGCACTGATGCCGGCATCGTCGAGCACCGCACCCGAGCTTCCACCTCCCCGAGCGTAGCACCGTTCGCACACCTCCCCTGCTCGGGCGAGGTGTGGCACTGCCGCGCGATGCAGCTGCACGCGCGCACGGACGCGTCACTCGTGACCGCTACCGCGGTCAGCGCGTTCCGGAACGGTCCATATCGGGAACTCATGTTGCCAGCCATTCAACGCGTGCGGTGCACGCGCATACTCGGCATCGCACGGGCGCGAGTCGTCGCTCCGTCGGTGCTGAGCGTCGTCCTGCTCTTCGCCGCCGCGCTCCCTGCGCAGTCGCAGTCCACGGGTGAGGACACACTCGATCTCCTCATCGCCGAGGCGCTGAAACGAAGTCCCGCGATTGAAGCCGCGCGGCACCGCGTGTCCGCGGCGCGCGCGAGGGTCAGGCCGGCGGGCGCTCGCGCCGATCCGAATCTCATGGCGGCGGTGGTCGCGATCCCCATCGTGAAACCAAGCTTCACCGACGACAACTTCACGATGCTGATGGTGGGGGTGCAGCAGTCGTTTCCCTATCCCGGCAAGCGCGCGCTCCGCACGCGCGCAGCGTCACTCGAGGCCGACGCACTCGGCTCCGCGATCGACGGCGCGGAGCGTGGAGTGGTGCGCGCCGTCAAGGAAGCGTGGTTCGAGATCGCCTATCTCGATCATGCGCTCGAGATCGCGGAACGAAGCCGGGTGCTGCTCGCCGATGTCGTGCGCCTCACCGAATCGCAGTACGGGTCTGGAACCGGCATTCAGCAGGACGTCCTGAAAGCACGCGTCGAAGCGGCGCGACTCACTGAAACGGTGACAGCGCTGACCGAGGCGCGAGTGGCGTCGCTGGCCGAGTTGAACGCAACGCTCGACCGGCCGACCGACATGCCCATGAGCCACGCGACGATTCCCGCACGCCTTGCGCGGGCGTCGGTCGCCACCGACGCGGCGAGCATCCGCTTCACGTCACAAACCATCGGCGCGCGGGCCGCTGACTCGCCACTTCCCCCACTTCACGACCTGCAGGACCTCGCCGCGCGATCCAGCCCGGTCCTGCGCGAGCTCGACACACGGATCGCCGCGCAGAGCGCGCGAGTCGACCTCGCGCGCCGTGAGTACAAGCCGGACTTCGACGTCTCGCTGCAGTACAACCACCGCGTGGCGTTTCCCGATCTGTTCACGGCGCAGGTGTCCATCCCGCTCCGCCTGCAGAAGTCCGCTCGCCAGGATCAGGCGGTGGCCGAGGCGAGTGCTGATCGCTCGGCTCTCGAGGCGGAGCGTCGCGCCGAGGTGCGCACCGTGCGCGCGCGCGTGGCAACTCTCGTCAGCGAGATCGAACTCAACCGCACCCAACTCGCGCTGTACGTGAAAGCGATTCTTCCGCAGGCGCGCGCCGCAGCCGCGTCCTCGCTCACAGGCTATCGCACGGGGCGCACGGGGCTGCTTGCGCTGCTGGATCTCCAGAACACCGTGCTCGGGTACGAGACGGCGTACTATCGTGCGCAGAGCGACTTCGCGAAAAAGATGGCGGAACTGGAGCAGTTGGTCGGTGCGGAGGTGCTCCCATGACGCGCCGCACGCAGTGGATTGCGGGCATCGTGATCGTCATCGCACTCGTGGTGGTGGTAATCATGGTGCGGCGCCCGCGCTCCAGTGGGCCAACGCGCGACTCGACGGCCGGCATGGCCGGCATGCAGGGCATGAGTCCCGACGGTGCCGTGCGCCTGACCGCCAGCCAGCTCACGACGTTCGGCGTCACGTTCGGAACGGTAGAGCAGCGAACGCTGTCGACCGACGTGCGCACGGTGGGAACCGTGATGGTGGATGAAGCGCGCATGGCGTCGGTGACGCCCAAGATCAACGGCTTCGTCGAGCGGCTGTACGTGAATACCACGGGCCAGCCGGTGAGGCGCGGCCAGCCGCTCGCCGATGTGTACTCGCCGGACCTCCTCGCCGCGCAGGAAGAGTTGCTGCTCGCGCGGCGACTCGATCGGACGGTGGGACAGAGCGCGGTACCGGGGGTGCCGTCGTCTTCAGGCGAGCTGCTCGCCGCGGCACGGCGCCGGCTCCGCCTGTGGGACGTATCCGACGCACAGATCGACGAGGTGCTCCGCACGGGACGCGCGCGTCGCACCGTGACGCTGTACTCCCCCGTCAACGGCGTCGTCACGGAGAAGAAGGTGATCGTCGGTCAGGCGGTGCAGGCGGGCATGGAGCTCTACGCACTCGCCGACCTGACGGAGGTGTGGGTCGACGTGCAGGTGCGCGAGACGGAGGCGGCCAACGTACGCGCCGGCACGGGAGCCGACGTCGAGTTTGCGACCTATCCGGGCCGGACGTACAAGGGCCGCGTGACCTTCATCTATCCGACCATCGCTGAGCAGACCCGCTCGGTGCGCGCTCGCGTGTCCGTCGCCAACGCGGAGGGACAGCTCAAACCCGGCATGTACGCCACGGTGCGGCTCTCTTCGCCGACGCGCTCGGCGCTCACCGTGCCGCGCGCCGCGGTGGTGCAGACCGGCGAGCGGGCAGTGGTGTTCGTTGACCAGGGGAAGGGTGCGCTGCGGCCGGTCGACGTCGAGACTGGCGCGAGCGCGGGAGAGTACGTCGAAATCCTCGCGGGTCTCGAGCCGGGACAGCGCGTCGTCACGTCGGCGCAGTTCCTTCTCGATTCGGAGTCCAATCTTGCCGAGGTCATGAAGAGCATGATCGGCATGGGTGGAGGACGCACCAACGCTGGTGGCGACATGGCCGGAATGGACATGAGTGGAGGTGACAGGAAGGGAACGGAGATGAAGGGGATGGAGATGAAGGGTGCGGACACGCGCGGGATTCCGGGTGCCGCTGGAGCGCGCCCGGTCCCGAAGGCGCCGAGGTAATCGACCATGCTCAAGCGCATCATCGCGTGGTCGGCCACGCATCCGCTCGCCGTCGGCATCGGCACCGTCGCGCTCATCATCGCCGGCGTGTGGGCGATGCTGAACACGTCGGTCGACGCGATTCCCGATCTCTCCGACGCGCAAGTGATCGTCATGACCGAGTGGCCGGGCCAGGCGCCGCAGCTCGTGGAGGATCAGGTCACCTATCCGCTGGAAACCGAGCTGCTCAAGGTCCCGAATACGAAGTTCGTGCGCGGGATGAGCCAGTTCGGCCTTTCGGCGGTGTACGTCGTGTTCGAGGACGGCACTGATTTGTACTGGGCCCGCTCGCGCGTGCTCGAGTACCTCAACGGCATCGCCGGCAAGCTCCCGCCAGGCGCGACCACGACCCTCGGGCCTGATGCCACCGGTGTCGGGTGGATCATGCAGTACGTGCTCGCCGATACGAGCGGCACGCTCAATCTCGCCGAGCTTCGTGCGCTGCAGGACTTCACCGTGCGGCCAGCCCTGACGGCGGTGCCGGGCGTGGCGGAGATCGCGTCATTCGGCGGGTTCGAGAAGGAGTATCAGGTGCAGGTCGACCCGGCGAAGCTGTTCGCGTACGGCATCCCGATCCAGAAGGTGACCGATGCCGTCCGCGCCTCGAACGCCGACGTCGGCGGTCGCGTGCTCGAGGCGGGAGGAACGGAGTACGTGGTCCGTGCCCGCGGCCGGTTCACGTCGCTCGACGACATCCGTGGTGTCTCCATCGGCATGGGGCCGGGCGGCACACCGGTGACGGTGGGCGATGTCGCCGAGGTGCAGGTGGGACCGGCGATTCGGCGCGGCATCGCGGATCTGAACGGCAAGGGCGAGGTGGTGACGGGCTGGGTGGTGATGCGCTACGGCGCCAACCCCCGCAACGTGATCGACGGCGTCAAGCGGAAGATGACAGAACTGGAAGGCGCATTGCCACGCGGCGTGCGTTTCGTGGAGGGATACGATCGCTCAGGATTGATCGACCGCGCGATCCGCACGCTCAAGACGAAACTGATCGAGGAGTCGATCATCGTCGCGCTCGTCACTGTGATCTTCCTGCTTCACGCTCCGAGCGCGCTCGTCGCCATCGTGACGCTCCCGATCGGCGTGCTGATGGCGCTTCTCGCCATGCGCACGCTTGGGCTCAGCGCCAACATCATGAGCCTCGGCGGCATCGCCATCGCCATCGGCGCGATGATCGACGCCGCGATCGTGATGGTGGAGAACCTCCACAAGCACATGGAACGCAACGAGGCCGCGGGCTCTCCGAAGGAACACTGGACGCTCGTCATCGAGTCGGCACAGGAGGTCGGTCCGGCGCTGTTCATCTCCCTGCTCATCATCACGGCGTCGTTTCTTCCCGTGTTCGCGCTGCAGGACCAGGAGGGGCGGTTGTTCAAGCCGCTCGCCTGGACGAAGACCCTCTCCATGGCATCAGCGGCATTGCTCTCGGTGACGCTCGTGCCGGTGGCGATGGGACTGTTCGTGAAGAAGGGCGTGAAGCCCGAAGCCTCGAATCCGGTGAACCGTGTGCTGATCCGGGCGTATCGGCCGGTGATCGAGCTCGTGCTGCGCAATCGGTGGCCGACGATTGTCGTTGCCGC
>JBDSSY010000276.1:0-7999 GCA_039928585.1 Gemmatimonadaceae bacterium
TGCGGTACGCGCACCCGACGGCTCGACCGACGGAGTGCACGAGATCACCGTGGTGTGACGCGGCAGGCGAGCTGCCGCCGCGCGTTACGCCGTGCCGTCCACCGGTGGCAACAGCGCGGCGATCTTGGCGGCGCGCTCGCTGTGCCGGCCGCCGAGCAGCTCGAACTTCGCCGCCGTGGCTCGATCGCCGGCGTCGCGGTTCTGCGCCGCCATGACGGCGCAGTACTCGCTCACCTCGTTCTCATCCTGTACATCCTGGCGGGTGAAGCCGAACGGCTGGTCGTAGAGCAGCAGCGCCGCGATGGCGTGGGACGAGAAGGGGAGCTTGCCGAACTCCTCACGGAGATGGGCAAGCCCGTCCTTCTGATGCAGCACGCCATTCCACTCGGCGTCGGAGAGGGCGGGCGGCAGGGGCATCAGAACGTCAGCTTCTGTCCGGGCGTCATCATGTTCACGCGGCGGTCGCCGGCGAATCGCAGGCGCACGTCGGCGGCCCTGGCGAGTCCTTCGAACGTGCCGTAGTGCATCGGTACGATGACCTGCGGGTTGAAGTACTTCCGGATCGCCATCTGTGCGACGCGCGCGTCCATGGTGTAGGGTCCGCCGCCGACGCCGAGGAGAATGATGCTGGGCCGATAAAGCTCCTGCACCAGTTCCATGTCGCCGAACAGCCAGGTGTCGCCCGTATGGTAGAGCGTGCGGCGGTCGGAGAATTCCAGCACGAAGCCGAGCGGACGTCCGCCGGGGTCGCTCGAGTGCATGGCCGGTACGAGATGGATCGTCACATCGCCGACGCGCATCGATCCGCCGACGTTGCCGCCCATCGCCTGGTTGGCGGGGACGCCTTGCGCGTTCACCCATTCGTATGCCGAGATGACCTTGGCGTTGCTGAGCTGCGAGATGGCCTTCGCATCGAGGGCATGATCGTCGTGGGAGTGCGTGACGAGGATCGCATCCGGCTTGTAGCGCGACAGCCGCTTCAGGGAGTCGGGAGTGGACGGGTTGGCGGAGAGGAACGGGTCGATGAGGATCTTCGTGCCGCCTGGTGAGGTGATCTCGAACGCGGCGTGGCCCAGCCACTGCACGCCGATGGGCGCGCGATTGACCGAGCTGCGCCCGAACTGGGCGGACGCAGGCGAAACGACAAGCACGGAAAGCATGGCGACGAGCGCGACGCGACGCAGAGATGAATTCGGTGACGATGGGCGGATGCTCATGCGATGCTCCAGAGAATACGGTGGGACTGAGCGGACCAGCACGCATATCGCTTCGCAAGATTCCTGCTCGCGAGGGCGGTCATGCGCGGGATTGCAAACCGGTGAGCAATGAGGGGATGAAGCCACCGAATGCCCCATTGCTCATCACGAGCAGCACATCGCCGGCGCGTGCACCGGCGAGCACCCGTTTCACGAGCACGTCCACGTCGGGCGACGCATCGGCGACGATGCCCTGGTCGTTCAACGACTGCACGACCGCGACGATGTCGAGCTGCTCGCTGATCGGCACCTTGTCGTGCGGCTCCGGCACGCGGATCGTGGCGAGTGCGGCGCCCTCGAACGCGTGGGTGTATTCGGTCTGGTGGATATTGCGGCGGCTCGTGTTGGAGCGCGGCTCGAAGATGGCCCACAGACGACGATCGGGGTAGCGCAGGCGGATCGCCGTAATCGTCTCGCGCACGGCGGTCGGGTGGTGCGCGAAGTCGTCGATCACCAGCACACCGGCTGGCTCGCCGCGGATCTCCTGGCGCCGCTTCACGCCAGTGAACGATGCGAACCCCTCGCGGATCTGGTCGGCGCTGAGACCGAGCTGGCGCGCGATGGCATACACTCCCATGGCGTTCTCCACGTTGTGGTGCCCCGACATGGGCAGCAGGAACTCGCCAGCCGCACCACGCGGTTCCACGATCGTGAAGCGGGCGCCTTCAGGCCCGAAGCGAAGGTTCTGCGTGGTGTAATCGGCCGCTCCGTGCGCGGCGTACGTAGCCACGTATGCCTTCGACGAACGCCTGGCGATCGCCACGGCATTGGGATACGACGCGGCCACGGCGAGGAAGCCGTCCGCGGGCAGGCTCGCCGCGAACTTGTCGTAGGCCGACTCGTAGTGCGCCATGTCGCGATAGATGTCCGCGTGATCGAACTCCACGCTCGTCAGCATCGCCGTGCGGGCGCGGTAGTGCAGGAACTTGGGTCCCTTGTCGAAGTACGCCGTGTCGTACTCGTCACCTTCCACAACGACGTACTTCCCGTTGCCGTTGCGAAAGTTTCCCGCGTAGTTGAGCGTGACCCCGCCAACGAGGAACGAGGGATCGGTGCCCGCCGATGCGAGCACGTGCGCCATGATCGCCGAGGTCGTTGTCTTGCCATGCGTGCCGGCGATGACGACGCTGTGCTTGTCGGCGAGGACGAGCGACCCGAATGCCGCGGGAAAGCTCATGTGGGGAATACCGCGCTCGCGAACCGCCGTCGCCTCTGGATTCACGCGCCGAATCACGTTGCCGATGATGACGAGATCCGGCTGCGCGGCGTCGAGATTGGCCGGTGCATACGGCGTCATGACGCCCACGCCCCATGCCGCGAGCATGTCGCTCATCGGCGGATACACCTGTTCGTCGCTGCCCGTCACCTCGTAGCCAGCGGCCTTCAGCATCCCGGCGAACGAACCCATGCCCGTACCCGCCACGCCGACGAGGTGAATGCGCGTGATGGAGCCGGGCGTGATGTCGGTGAGGACGTTGCCGTTGTCGTCGGACATGATGAGCGAGGTCACGGTGCGGGAGAGGCGGACTGGGGTCGGCCGGCCTGAAGTTAATCCACACGCTCGACGCACGCGCTCCGCCACACGTCGCGCCGTACGCCTTTCGCCGTACGGGCATTCGCGATGTCGCGGAAACGCACCGGCTCAGGCGCCCCTTTCCAGCGGAATGCGCGCTCCGTACGTTCGGCGCGTGTACGAGCATCGCCACCAACCGCTGCTGCCGCGCCGGCAGTTCGTTCTCCGGGTCGTTCGACACGCCGGCGTAGCGAGCGCGATCCTGGCGGTCTCCCTCGCGGTCGGCATGGCCGGTTACCGCGAGTTCGAGCGCCTCCAGTGGGATTCCACATTCCTGAATAGCGCGATGCTGCTCGGCGGCATGGGTCCAGTCGACGCGCCGCAGACTCGAGGTGGAAAGCTCTTCGCCGGCTTCTACGCGCTCTATGCCGGTCTCGTGTTCATCGTTGTCGGAGGGCTTGTGATCGCACCTGCACTCCATCGACTCCTGCACCGCGTACACCTGGGCGACGAGACCTGACTCGGAGGAGCGATCAGGGCACGGGAAGCGCGCGCTCGCGCTGCATGATCCACCGCTGCACCTGCGCGTCCAGCACATCCAGCGGTACCGGCCCGTGCTCCAGCACCGCGTCGTGGAATCCGCGTATGTCGAACCGCGCGCCAAGCCGACGCTCCGCCTGCGCGCGCAAATCCCTGATGCGCAGCTCGCCCACCTTGTACGCGGTCGCCTGGCCGGGCCACGAGATGTACCGGTTCACTTCCGCCTCGATGTTGCCGCGCGAGAGTGCGGTCTGGGCAAGCATGAAATCGATCGCCTGCTCGCGCGTCCATCCCTTGGCGTGCATGCCGGGATCCACCACCAGCCGGCAGGCGCGCCACATCTCGTAGCTGAGGCGGCCCATGTCCTTCGCCGGCGTGTCGTACAGCCCCATCTCGATCCCGAGCCGCTCCGAATACAGCCCCCATCCTTCGCTGAACGCGGTGAACGAAACGCCATAGCGGCGGAAGGGAGGCAGGTCGAGCTCCTGCGCGAGGGCGATCTGTTGGTGATGGCCCGGCACGGCCTCGTGCATGGTGAGTGACGGCAGCTCGTAGAGCGGGCGCTGATCGAGCTTGCTCGTGTTCACCCAGTAGATGCCGGGACGCGCGCCCTCGAGCGACCCGCGCCCGTAGTATGCCGTGGTGGTGCCCGGCGCAACGGCGTCGGGAATGGGCTTCACCGTGTATGGAAGCCGCGGCAGTCGGCCGAAGTACTTCGGCATCTCGCCGTCGATCCGCTTGGTGAGCACCGATGCTGCGGCGAGCAGCTCGTCGGCGCTCTTCGCGTAATACTTCGGGTCGCTGCGCAGGTGAGCGACGAACGATTTGCGGTCGGGATAGCCAGCGCGGCGCGCCACCGAATCCATCTCCGCACCGATGCGCGCTACCTCACGCAAGCCCAGCTGGTGGACCTGCTCCGGCGTCAGATCCGTCGTCGTCTCACTGCGTACGCGAAACGCGTAGAAGACGGCGCCGTTCGGCGTGCTCGACACGCCGGCGACGGACCGGCAACGCGGCGCGTATTCGGTTCGGTAGAATTGCAGCAGCGACGCATATGCCGGATATACCGAATCGCGCACCGCTGCGACCGCGCGCGCGCGCAACGCCGTCCAGTCGGATCCGGACATGAACGCCGGCCGGTGGGCGAACGGCTCCATGAACCGTGACCGATCGGGCGTGCTGTCCATCACGCCACTGATGGTGCGCTCGTAGCCCACGAATGGGGCGCACGGCTGAGCGAACCCGCCTGCCAGGGCTGCGCGAGTCGTCTCGATCGCGCCACGGTTGTATCGAGGGAATGCATCGAGCCGTGCGACGTACGCTTCGTAGTCGGCGCGTTCGCGGAAGGGATGATCCTCTCCGAGATCGGCGAACTGGGTATGCCATCCCGAGTAGCTGCTGAACAGCACCATGCGCTGCCCGAAGCGACTGCCTTCCACCGACTCGGCGAGATCACGTTGCAGGATGGCGCGCGTGACACGCTCGACCGCCGAGAGTCTCGTAGTGTCGATCGCCCTCGCGCGAGCGAGGAAGGCACCGGCGTCCCGTGCCCGCCGGTCCATCGCCGCGATTGACAGGTCGCCGAGCTCGCGGTCGAAGCGGTGGTCGCCGAGGGTGGAGGCGAGCAGGGGATTCTCGCGGAGCGACCACTGCCAGTGGTCTTCGAGGAGTTGCCCGAACGCGGATCGCGAAGGTGATGCCGTGGAGCGCTGGGCGACCAGGCCGGGAGCGATCAACGCGAGCGTGAGCGCGACGCGTGCGAGGGTGCGAAGGTGGGTGCGCATGGACCCAAGGTGGCGTCGAATCACGGGCGGGGCAATCGGCCAATTGCCCCTTGGTCGTCGCCTAACGCTTCATCGTGATCTTCACGATCCCGTTCGCCCCACGGAGACCATAGATGGAGGTAGCCGCTGCGTCCTTCAACACTTCGATCCTGGCAATCTCGTTCGGCTCGATGTTCAACACGCCGTCCGGAGGCTCCGTCGGCACGCCGTCGATGATGTAGAGCGGATCACCGCGGCCATCGAAGTCTCCGCTCTGGCGAACCCTCACCTTGATGCCGCCGCCGGCAACCCGAATGACGTTCACCCCGGGGAACCGGCCCTCGAGCAACTCGGCCGTCGACTTCCCGTTGGCGGCTTTCACGGTGGTCGTGGAGTTCGTTGACGCCGGACGCGGAGCGTCCAGCGTGCCGGCGGCGCTGTGCGTCGCACATCCGACGACGGGTACCGACACCGCGGTCGCGAAGAGAAATGCGACACGAATGCGTATTCGATTCGCCACGCTCCACCTCCATGCAGGGGTGCTCCTCGTGCGACGACGCGCACGAGCTCGTACTCTCAGCGCCGCCAGCGCTTCTACGGCGTGAACAGTCGAACGGGATTGTACTTGATCCCGAGCGTGTACCGATACGACGTCATTCCGAAGTTCGGCATGACAGCCTGACCTGGTCCGATGTCGTGTGCCGCCAAGCGGCTCCGCATCACCGACGCCGACGACGTCAGTGATATGGTTCGCGTGAGCGTGTACTCCGCGCCCGCGCCCGCGATGCCGCCGAATCCGCGACTGGAGCGCACTCCGTACGCGCCCTGCGGCGTCGGATAGCCGTACGCCGCATCGCTGAACGTGCCCAGGCCAGCGTTGAACGCGGAGACGTAGCCGACGCGCGCATCGACGAACGGATACAGCCTGCGCTCCGAGCGCTCGGCGCGAAGTCGCACGCCGAGCTCCGCGGTCTGCACGCGTACCGGACTTCCGAGGAACGACGACGTCAGGTCCATCGTCGCCGACACGAAGCGGGCCATGCGATACTCGGCGCGAGTCCCACCGCCGAACATCGTCCAGGCCGTGCCGCGTCCGTCGGCCGAGAGGCCTTGTGACTGCACGTAGCTCACCAGCGGATAGCTCTCGATCGAGAGGCGCAGTCGACGGTACGCCAGTGCTCGAGCGATCGGCTCGGGCGTACGGCCAGGCAGCGGCGCGGGTCGCGCCGGGTCTGGTCCGATGCGCGGTCTGGGGACGAGCTGCGCGCTCGAGACTCCCGGCAGCAGCAGCATGGCGAGCGCGACGACGGCACGAATACGCATGACGACCTCCGGGGCGACGAACTGACACTTCGGGTGCGCGACCCTATCTCATAGTCTTGTGCCTGCTGAGGGCGATTGCAAGACTACGATCCGCTCGGTGGCTCGACCCGTGCGCCGTGAGCACAGCGATGCGGACGTCGTGACCGCCGAAACCAGCCGACTGCTCGACCATCTCTTCCAACGCTGATGATGATCCGCCTCACCGCTCTGTTACTGGCTGCAGCGCTCGGGGCCAGCGCGCAGCAGCCCCGTTACGATCTGCTCATTGCCGGTGGCACCGTGATCGACGGTACCGGTGCGCCACGATATCGCGCCGACGTGGGCATATCGGGCGATCGCGTGATCCTCGTGTCGCGACACGCCATCCCCCGCGCACGCGCGAGGCGCGTGATCAATGCGACGGGCCGCATGGTCGCGCCGGGATTCATCGATCTCCACGCGCATCTCGAGCCGCTGCCGGAAATGCCCGGCGCACGAAGCGCCGTCACGCAGGGCGTCACGACCGCACTCGGTGGCCCCGACGGCAGCTCTCCATGGCCTCTCGCCGCGTACATGTCGGCGCGCCAACGCCAGGGGATCGGCATCAACGTGGCGTATCTCGTCGGGCACAATACCGTACGCAGTGAAGTCATGGGTACGGTGAACCGCGCTCCGACTGCCGATGAACTGGCTCGCATGCGCGCCATGATCGCGCGCGGAATGGGCGACGGTGCGTTCGGCATCTCCACCGGGCTGCGCTACGTCCCCGGCACCTATTCCACGATCGACGAGGTCGTTGCGCTCTCGCAGGCGGCTGCCGACTCCGGCGGGATCTATACGTCGCACCTGCGCGAAGAGGGACTCGGGTTACTCGGCGGAGTCGGCGAGGCGATCGAGATCGGGCGGCGCGCGCACATCCCCATCGTGCTGACGCATCACAAGGCGGTGGGGCAGCAGATGTGGGGAAAGAGCGTGATGACGCTCGCCATGCTCGATTCAGCGCGGGGAGTGGGCGTGGACGTCATGGCCGACGTCTATCCGTACACGGCCACGCACACCGGCATCAGCATCCTCATTCCGAGCTGGGCACTTGCCGATGGCGATACCGCCTTCGCCCGCCGGGTTACGGATCCCGTGCTCAGGGACAGCATCACGCGCGGCATCGTGTTCAACATTCTCAACGATCGCGGTGGCGGCGACCTGCGACGCGTCCAGTTCTCTCGCGTGGCGTGGGATCGCACGCTCGAGGGGAAGACCCTCGCCGACTGGGCGAAGCGCCGCACGCTGGCGCCTACTCCGGAAAATGGCGCCGGTCTGGTGATCGAAGCGCAGCGCAACGGAGGCGCAAACGCCATCTACCACGTCCTCGATGAGGCCGACGTACGCCGCATCATGCGGCATCCGCAAGTGATGATCGCCTCCGACGGCCGCCTCAGTACGCCGGGCGACGGTCACCCACATCCGCGCGCGTACGGGACCTTTCCGCGCGTGCTTGGCCACTATGTGCGCAGCGAGCGGGTGCTGACGCTCGAACAGGCCGTGCACAAGATGAGCGGCATGCCCGCCGCGCGCCTGGGACTGAGGAATCGCGGCGTGCTTCGAGACGGGGCGGCGGCGGACGTGGT
>JBDSSY010000277.1:0-25682 GCA_039928585.1 Gemmatimonadaceae bacterium
GCGAAGCCGGCGTACTCGACGCGCACATAGCGCAGTTCACCGCTGTCGTCGGCGTCGTTGGTGCCACCCGCGTAGTCGATGGAAGGGTTGGACGCGTCGGTGCCCGTGCCTTCGATGAGCGTGGTCCCGGTGCGGTTGATCAGCGCGTTTCCGATGATGATCAGACCGCCCCAGTCACCCGGCAGCCGCTGCGTGGCCGGCCGGTTCGACGTGAACACGATGGGCAGCGCTGCCGTACCGACTGCCTGGATCTTCGCGCCACGCATGATGAACAGCGAGGAGCCGAGCTTGTCGTAGTCGCCGAGGATTCTCGTACCCGGCTGGATGGTCAACGTCGCGCCGTTGGCAACGTGAATGAAGCCGCTCAAGGTGTAGACCGTATCTGCGTACAGCGTGCGATTGGCCGTGATGTCGGCCGAGATTGTCTTCGCCGACGATCCAACGGCACTTCCACCACCGGTGGCCACGGCGCTCGCGCCGCTCGTCCGGCCGCCGCCGCTCGCGAACACGCGGTACTGATAGGTGGCGCCGATCGCCAGACCGATATCGTCGAACGTCGTCGATGCCGAGGTGCCGACAGCGACGAAGGTGCCGCCCGTTGCGTCCGGTGCGCGCTCGATCGTGTAACTCGTGGCGCCACGAACGGCAGCGTATGACACGCGCGCCGAAGTTGATGACACCGAGGTCACCGTGACAGACGCCGGCGCGGCGAGGGGCGTCGGCTCGGTCGAGGACTCACTGCACGCCCCGGAGAAGGCGAGAATCGCGGCAAGCGCGAAGGTACGGACACAGGAAAGCATGTCTCAGCCTCGAAGAATGGAGGTCGATGATCTGTCGTTCGCGATGGTTCGGGACCTACGACCTGAAAAAAAACGAGACGGTGTCGCGGACCTGTTTCGCCCGTGTAACCGTCCCGTCACGTGTCACGACCGACTAGCGCCAGGTCACGCCCGCCTGGAAGATGCGTCCGGCGCTGTACCGCTCGCGCACGACCGAGCCCTGCCTGATCTCGTATGGCGAGTCGAGCAGGTTCTTCATGTCCAGCCGCACCGCAAAGCCGCTGAGCACGGGGATGCGGAGCGAGAAGTCGAGTACCTGGCGCGGCTGCTCGTAGACGTCGGGCAGGTCCGCCTCGGATGCGCCGTAGATGCGCTCACCAACCGTGTTGAACAGCACGGTCGCGCTCAATGACCGTTCGTCGCGCTGATACGTGACGCCCGCGTTCACCACGTACGGCGCCTGACCCACCATCGGCCGGTCGCGTACGGTGATGCCGTCGGCGCGCGTGACGCGAATCGCGCTGCGCATCACCGTGGCGTTCGTCGAGACCGTGAACGAGCTGAATTGCTCGGTCAGGAACCCCAGTCCCTTCCTCGCCTCGAGCTCCATGCCGAGATTGCTGCCGGTCGGCGAGTTTTCGAAGGTGACGAGCCGAGTGCCTGAGGTCGGAGTGTAGACGCGCTCGATCGGATCGGTGAATCGCTTCGCGAAGACGCCGATGCTGAGCACTTCCCCCGCGTCCGGGTACCACTCCCAGCGGACGTCGGCGTTCCGGATCAGTGATCGGCGCAGGCTGTCGTTGCCCTGCACGTTGTCACCGCCGAGCACCTCGCGGAACGTCACCGGTGCCAGCTCCCGATACTCCGGGCGCGACAGCGTTTGCGACGCGGAGAGCCGCAGCGCCTGCGTTTCCGTGAGCTTCACATTCACCGCCGCGCTGGGCAGTACGTCCGTGTACTGGGGCGCGACGGTCACCGGATTGCCCAGCGTCGACTGCGCGGTGAGGTCCACGCGTGACCGCTCCAGGCGCGCACCGGTGATGACGCGGATGCGCTCACCGACATTGACTTCGCCCATCAGGTAGCCCGCCGCCAATCGGTCGCGCGCACTGTACGATCCACCCTGTACCACGGGCGAGATGCGGAAGATGTTGCTGCCACCGGCCGAGGCCGCCCCGCCGAAGATCTGCTCGGGCGACATCGATCGCTCGGTGCTCGTGAGGCCGTTCGCCGTGATGCTGTACGCGCGATTCTCCGCCGTGCGATCGGTGCTGCGATAGAGCAGCCCGGTCTTGACGATCGCCGCGCCAGGTCCATCCGCGAAGGCGAGCCGATAGTTCAGACGTCCCTCGGCGCTCGTCTCTCGCAACTCACCGAACGTCCGGATCGCACCCTCGTTGCTCGTGCCGAACCAACGGGGAATCCCGTCGGCGTCGATGCTGTAGACGATCTCGGAGCGATCCGGTTCCTTCCGACTCACCGCGGACGCAGTACCGGCCCAGTCGGCATGCTGGCGCCCGACGTCGTGCTCGCCACCCAGCTGGCTCGATCGTACCGAACGCTCGACGTAGCGCAGCTGGTCGATGCGGAACTGCGTGCCGAACTGCTCGCTGTTGCCGACTTCGCGGCGCGCCTCATTGTCACTGCTGCGATTGTACGAGTTGTTCAGCGAAAGGCGGGAGTGATTGCCGAGCATCGTACTCAGATTCAGCAATCCCCCCGCGAGTACGCTCGAGCGACCCGTGCTCCCTACGAAGCGGTCCGCTTCGTCCACGGTGCCCGCGACGGATGCGGGCAGCACGTTGGCACGCACCTCGTCCGCCCGTGCCTCCTGACCGCGCGAGTACGTGACCGAGCCGAGATAGCCGATCGTCCGACCGAAGAGCAGCGGATCGTTGCCCCCGAGAGAGGCGGAGAAGGAACCATTGGGCGTGCTCGAGCCGCGCAGCGGCGTCCAGACGTTCCGGAACGACCGGACCATTTCGTTGAACTGCTCCTGCGAAGGCGTGGTCGTGAAATCGCCCGCTGCCTGCACGGCCCCCGGCAGGTTGCGGCCCGAGCCGGCGAACGCGATCCACTCGGATCCCGACGTCGGGGGAGCGGGAAGTGCCGAGCCGACTGCGCTCGGATTCACGCCACTCGTCATGGAGAACACGGCCTGACGCTGCGCGGGAAATTCGCGCGTGCGGATGTCCACCTGCGCGCCGCTGAAATCCCCGGACTGGTCCGGCGTGAACGTCTTCGACGTCGTGATCGATTGAATGACGCCCGACGGAAAGAGATCGAGCGGCACGACCTTGCGCTCCGGCTCGGGGCTCGGGAGGCGCGCGCCGTTCAACAACGTGGTGGTGTACCGCTCACCGAGTCCGCGCACGAAGACGTATTTGCCATCCTGCACGGTGACGCCGCTGACTCGCTGCACGGCCTGTGCAGCGTCCGAGTCGGGGCTCCTGGCGATCTGCTCCGACGTCACCGAGCTGACGATGCCCGGCGCGTTGCGTTGCGCGTCCAGCGCATCCGCGACGGTGCCACGCTCCGAGCTGGCGGTGACGACCTGCGTCTCCAGTTGGCGAGTCGCGGCCGTCAGAGCGATGTTCTGCTCCGTCGGCTTGCCGGCGTTGACGAGTACGCCGGTCACCGTCTTCACCTGATAGCCCAGTCTGCGGGCGACAAGCGTCACCGACCCTGACGCGACATTGGCGATGGAGAACCGCCCGTCAGCCCCCGAGACGCTCCCCAGCGACCCGCCGTCGACGCGCACGCCGACGTCCGGCAGTCCCTGCCCGGTGACACCATCGACGACCCGGCCGACGATCCGGCCGGAGGATACCACGCCGGTCTGCGCTCCGAGCGGTGCGGCAGCGACCAGGACGAACAATGCGACGAGGCGTCGCAGCATGACCGATGAGAACATTGGCGAGTCTCCCGAAACGAGAAGGGATGACGCATGGGCCGGGAGGCCCAGCGACTCGCGAAAGCTCCCGCTCGATCGCATCGGTCCGGATACGGCGCCGCAACGGATCGGTCACGTCACGTCACGACCACGTCACGGGAACGTGAAGCGGGGCACGCCAGATCGAGTCCGGCGTGCCCCGCAAACTGCATCGGCCTCAACTCACATCGCGCCTAGCGTCGAGGAGTCGGGGAGGGCGGGAGTGAACGCAGTCGTGACTTGAACGACTGGTAATTCCGCGAGTCCGTCGCGAGCGAGCGGAGAATCGCCGCATCGTACTTCGCGATCATCTGTCTCGTGGCGGCAATGCGATCCTCTTCCAGCGGGTGCGTGGCGAACCAGCTTTGCACGCCCGACGGGTTGGAGTTCCGTTCATTGATGAGGATCTGGAACATCTCCGGAATGCCGTTGGGGCTGATGCCGGCCCGGATCACGTTCTTGATGCCTTCCTCGTCCGCCTCGTTCTCGTCACCCCGGCTGAACTTCGCGAACAGCGCCGTGCCACCGACCTGAATGGCTGCCTGGCCTGCCTGGTTGTTGCACACGCTCGTGAGCACGCAGGCCAAAGTGACGCCGATGTTCGCGCCCTGCTGCTGCTGCATCTGCTTGATGGAGTGCCGGCGAACCACGTGGCCGATTTCGTGGCCGAGCACGCCTGCCAACTGGTCCATCCGCTGCGTGCGCTCGATCAGGCCCCGGTTCACGTAGATGAAGCCACCAGGCACGGCGAACGCATTCACTTCCTTGCTGTCGACGATGTAGAATCGCCACTCCGAAAGATCCTGCCGGCTCGTGAGCCGCGCGATGGAGTCGCCCAGCACATTGATGTACCGGTTGAGCTCGGGGTCCTGGACAATTGGCAGCTGCTGATTGATCTGGACCGCGTACTGCTGGCCCATCTCCACTTCCTGTTGCGTCGACACTCCGCACGCCGTCATGCTTATCGCCAGCGCGATGCCGGCCATCATTCGTCTCATGGCTCACTCTCGTGGTGGAAGCGGTCGACCGATCCATTCGCAAGACCCATTCCTTTCCGCGTCATCCTTAAAGTCTTGAAGCTTCTTACCTTAGCACGCGATCTCCGACGCCGGAAAGCCCGCGGCCGCGAAGGGCTGTTCGCGGCCGAAGGAGTGCGCGCAGTCGAGGAACTCCTCAAGTCGCCGGTCACGATCCGCGGGGTACTCGTCGCTCCCCAACTCTCCGACGCTCCCCGCGGTGCGGCCCTGCTGAACGCACTTCGCAAGCGCGGCGGCGAGCTCGCCGAGGTCAGTGCGCTGGAGTTCGCGAGCGCCGCCGAGACGGAATCGCCGCAAGGTGTGCTCGCCGTCGCGGAGATTCCCGCCTGGACGTTCGATCGGCTCCCGCTCGCGTCCCCTTGGCGAATGGTACTCCTGGACGGCGTCCAGGATCCCGGCAACGTCGGCACCATCGTCCGGACCGCAGCGGCACTCGGCGCACTCGCGGTGCTCGCGATGCCAGGAACGGTGGACCTCTGGAACGCGAAGGTCGTACGCAGCACCATGGGCGCCAGCTTTCACACGCCCGCGTTCGCCTGCACATGGGCGGCGCTCGACGCATTCCGGAGTGGCGTGTCGGTGACCATGTGGGGCGCGGATGCGAGCGGACGCCCCCTGGACGCCCTCGACATTCCGGACCGCCTCATCATCGCCGTCGGCAATGAAGGCAGCGGCCTCTCGACGGAGGCGCGCAGCCGCGTCGATGCGCTGGCCTCGCTCCCGATCAGCGCGAACGTAGAGTCGCTCAACGTGGCCGTCGCCACCGGCATCCTTCTCTATCAGGTTCGTTCGTGACTCCCTCCGTGCTCGCGACCGCGTTCGCGTTCGTCGTCGGCCTCTGCGTCGGCTCCTTCCTCAATGTCTGCATCTCGCGCTGGCCAGCGGACCTGAGCGTCGTCCGTCCTCGCTCTCGCTGCCCCAACTGTGGACATCAGCTCGCCTGGTTCGAGAACGTGCCGGTCGTCAGCTGGCTGGTGCTGCGCGCGCGCTGCCGCTCGTGTCAGCTCCCCATCTCCGCCATCTACCCACTGGGCGAAGTGCTGGTGGGGGTGCTGTGGGCGCTGTGCGTCTCGCGCTGGGGGCCCAGCTTCACCGCGCTGCGCGTCGCGGTCTTCCTCACGCTGCTCACCGGCGTCGCGCTCACCGACCTGCGACACTATCTCATTCCGGACGGCTTCACCGTCACCGGCCTGCTCTGGTCGCTCGCGACCGCACTGGCGGCACCGTTCATCGGCGAAACGCTGCTGTTCGCCAGTCCGTACGATGCGCTGATCGGCGCCTGCGCGGGCGCCGGCCTCATCGCGATTGTGGGATGGCTGGGCGAGGTGGCGCTCAAGCGTGAAGCGATGGGGATGGGCGACATGACGCTCATGGCCTTCGTCGGTGCCGCGCTCGGTCCGCCACGCACCATCGTCACGGTATTCCTCGGCGCGGCGCTCGGCGCCGTCGCGTTCCTGGCGGTCGTGTACCCCATCGCGCTCGTACGGCGCGGACGCACGGCGCCGCAGACGGAACTCTCGCTGGGGACGGGGCCCGTCGAGCTCCCGCTCGTGCCGTTCGGCGTGTTCCTCACCCCTGCGGCCGCGATCATGCTCATCTGGGGAGAGGAACTGATCGATCGGTTGTTCCTGCTGAGCTGAGCGCGACGGTATCTTGGGCAGTGGGCACGGCAGGAGCGAGTGTGCCGCGTCTCGACCGTGTTTACCGCCCTCTGCCGTCCACGATGATCGACGAACCGCACCCATCCACTCCCGCACTCGAGCGGTTCACACGCGATCTCACCGCGGCCGCGCGCGCCGGGAAACTGGAGACGGTGCGGTGTCGCGACGAGGAAATCGCGCGGACGATCGACATCCTCTTGCGACAGGGCAAGAACAATCCGGCGCTCGTTGGTCCCGCCGGCGTAGGCAAGACCGCGATCGCGGAGGGGCTTGCCCTCCGCATCGTGCACGGGACGGTGCCGCTCGCGATGCGCGAGCTGCGACTCCTTTCGCTCGACGCCGTCGGGCTGCTCGCCGGCACGACGTATCGCGGTCAGTACGAGGAGCGACTCCGCGCCCTCATCGCCGAAACGAGCGCTGCCGGCGATGTGCTGTTGTTCGTGGACGAGATGCACAACCTGATCGGCCAGGGCGCCACCAGCGGTTCGGCGATGGACGCGGCGAACATGCTCAAGCCAGCGCTTGCCCGCGGAGAGTTTCGCATGCTCGGCGCGACGACCGATGAGGAATACGAGCGCTGGATTCTCGGCGACCCCGCGCTGGAGCGGCGCTTCCAGAAGATTGCCGTTCGGGAGCTGTCACCCGCCGAGACGCTTGAGATCCTGCGCACGCGCGTTCCGTCGCTGTCACGGCATCACAACGCCGTCATCACCGACGCCGCAGTGCGCGCCGCCATCGAGCTCACGGACATCTGGGTGCCGGAGCGCCGCCGTCCCGACAAATCCATCGACGCGCTGGACGAAGCGTGTGCGCACACCCAGGCCACCGCGGGGTACTCGACCACGGTTGAGGCGCTCATCGCGCGGCGTCGCGCGTGGGACCGGCAGGCGGTGAAGGCGGCGGACGATGCGGCTCGCTCCTCGCAGCCTCCGCAATTCGACCGCATTGCTCGCGATGGATTGGCCGTGCTCGAGCGCCTCGGCGCTGAGCTCGAGGCTGCATTCGTCAGGCCGGCGGCGAATGCACCGGCAACGGACATTCCGACGACGCCCACGACGCCCATGGCCACGGGTGCCGAGCGCGCAGCGCTGGACGTCGAGATCGATCGGCGTCTGCAGGAAGAGGGGATCGTGGTACGCGGACACGACGTGGCCCGTGTCGTGGGCCTCATGACCGGACGGAGGGTGGAATGGGAGGAATGATCGGCGTGGGTGACGCACGACGCGGTGTCCTGGTGTTATCGGTGTGTCTCGTCGCGGCGTGCCGCGGCGGAGCGGACGGCGGTGGACCGTATGCACGAGAGGTCGCCGAAGCCATTCCGCGCATCGAGTCGGCAACGGGCCTGACGTTCAAGCGACCGCCGACGCTCCAGGTACGGAGCCGGGAGCAGGTCCGCGAATTCCTCGTGAAGAAGTTCAACGAGGACACGCCGACGCAGGAGCTCGTCGGCGAGGAGACGGCGTACAAGCTGCTCGGCATGCTGCCCGACTCGATGGACCTGCGCAAGTTCCTGCTCGCGGTCCTGAACGAGCAGGTCGTCGGCTACTACGATCCCGCGACGAAGGTGCTGTACGTCGTGGAGGGCGCGGACGAGCAGACCGTGTCCATCACCGTCACGCACGAGCTGGTGCATGCGCTGCAGGACCAGTACGTGAATCTCGACTCCATCCAGAAGTCGACGTCCGACAACGACCGGCTCACCGCCGCGCAGGCCGTGATCGAAGGGCAGGCGCAGTTCGAGCAGCTCTCCATCATGCTTGGCGGTTCCGACAACGTGGCGCTTCGTGTAGGCGGTCGTGACAAGATTCGCGAGATGATCCGCGAGAACCAGAGCGCGATGCCCGTCTTTGCCACGGCACCGATGATCATTCAGGAATCGCTGCTTTTTCCCTACCTGAGCGGCGCTGACTTCGTGCAGCGGTACAAGGAGCAGCGCGGCAAGAGCAGTCCGCTTGCCGCCATGCCGAGATCCACCGAACAGGTGTTGCACACCACGGCGTACTTCAGCGCCCCGCCGGATGAGCCGAGCGTCGTCACGTTGCCGGCGCCACGGGGCGCCACGCGGACGTACGAGAACGGTCTTGGCGAGTTCGGCACCCGGCTTTTCCTGTATCAGCACCTGAAGGACGAGCAGGATGCCGCGCGCGGGGGCGCCGGGTGGGACGGCGACCGCTACATGGTGCTCACCGGAGCGGGCGGACGAGGCATCGTCTGGGCGTCGGTCTGGGACAGCGCGCTGGAGGCCGCGGAGTTCTCCGACATGCTCACGCGCGCAACGTCGAAGAGAACGGGCGCCGGTGAGGCGCGGGTCGCGACCGGCGCGTCGTTCTCGGCGAAGGGTCGAACGACGCGGATCCTCGCGCGTGCCGCAGGCGACCGCACGTTGATTGTCTACAGCGATCTGCCCGATGCGATGAGCGGCGGCGTCATCGACGCCGCCGCCATCGCCGTCACGGCGCGCTGAGCGCCGCGACCGCCTGTTCGTCGCGCTCGTCCGCCACTGGCACCGACGCGTAGCTGTCCGCTGTCGGCGCAGTCGTGGGTTGAGTCTCGGGCGGTGCGTCGTCCGACAACGGCTCCATCAGGGCAAGGCGCAGCACCTCGTCCATCGTCGCGACGAACGAGAACGCTATCTGCTTCTTCACCTCGTCCGGCACGTCGCGAAGTTCCTTCTCGTTCAACTTCGGCATGATGAGTTGCCGGAGTCCGGCACGGTACGCCGCCAACACCTTCTCCTTCACGCCGCCGATCTCGAGGACTTTCCCGCGCAGCGTCACCTCGCCGGTCATCGCGACGTCGCGTCGCACTGGCCGTTGCGAGAGCGCGCTTGCGATCGCGAGCGTGAGCGAGATGCCCGCGCTTGGTCCATCCTTGGGAATGGCGCCCGCTGGAAGGTGGACATGGACGTCGAACTCCTTGAACGCCGAGTCAGGGATGCCGATGTTCGCGGCGCGTGAGCGGACATACGAGAACGCCGCGTCGACGCTCTCCCGCATCACGTCCCCCAGCTGGCCCGTCACGGTGAGCCGGCCGGTGCCGGGCATGCGCAGCGCCTCGATCACCATGAGGTCGCCGCCGTTCGCGGTCCAGGCGAGTCCGGTCACGACACCGATCTCCGGTACCATGTCGGCCGCCTCCACCGCATAACGGGGAATGCCGAGGATCACTTCCACCTTCTCGGCGTCGATGACCCATGCGCCCTCCTCGCCTTCCGCCTTCCGCCGCGCGCGCTTGCGCATGATCGCCGCGACGTTGCGCTCGAAGTTGCGAAGCCCCGCTTCACGCGAGTAGCGATTGGAGATGAACGACAGGGACTCGTCGGTAAACTGGATGTCCGTCTCGGTGATGCCGTGTTCCTCGAGCAGGCGCGGCAACAGATAGCGCCACGCAATCTCGACTTTCTCCTCCACCGTGTAGCCGGCGATGCGAATGACTTCCATTCGGTCGCGCAACGGGGCAGGGATGTCGAAGAGGTTGTTCGCCGTGCAGATGAACAGTGCGCCGGAGAGGTCAAACGGCAGGTTCAGGTAGTGATCGACGAACTCGTCGTTCTGGCTCGGGTCGAGCACCTCGAGCATGGCGGCGGTGGGGTCTCCTGATGGGCCTCCACCCGACATCTTGTCGATCTCGTCGATCATCAGCACCGGATCCTTCACCTGCACGCGTCGCATCGCCTGGAGGAGCAGCCCCGGCATGGCACCCACATAGGTGCGTCGGTGGCCACGTATCTCGGCTTCGTCGCGAACGCCCCCCACCGATATGCGGTAGAACTCGCGGCCAATCGACGTGGCGATCGCCTCGCCGAGCGACGTCTTGCCAGTGCCCGGAGGCCCGACGAAGCAGAGGATCGGGCCGTGCGGGTCTCCGCCGCGCAGCTTGCGCACGGCCAGGAACTCGATGATGCGCTCCTTCGCTTCACTCAGGCCGTAGTGCCGGTTATCGAGCGCTTCCTCCACCTTCGTCAGTGCGATCTCGTCGTCACCCGAACGCTTGTTGAAGGGAAGTGAGAGGATCCAGTCGAGGTAGGTGCGAATGACCTGATACTCGCTCGAGGCGGGCGAAAGCTGCCGCAGGCGCTCCGTCTCCCGGCGGGCCTCCTGGCCCACGCGCTCGGGCAGCTTCGCCTCGTCGATCTTGCGCAGCAGCTCCACCGCCTCCTTCTCGCCGGGATCGGCCTCACCCAGCTCGGCCTGGATCGCCCGCAGCTGCTGACGGAGGTAGAACTCGCGCTGGTGCTGCTCGATCTTGATCTCCGTCTGCCGCTTCACGTCTTCCATCACGCGTGCACGCGAGACCTCGCGCTCGAGCCGATTGAGGATGAATCGCAAGCGCTGGCCGACATCGAGCCGCTGAAGCACCTCGTCCTTGTCCGAGATGCGGAAGTTCATGTTCGTGGCCGCGAGATCCGCGAACCGGCCCGGATCCGAGATGTTCATTTTCAGGATCGCCGGCACCTCGTCGGGGATCCGGTCCACCAGTTCCGCGAGCGTTTCGGCCGAGGAGATCACACGCGTGATCAGGTCGTCCAGCTCGGAGGGGTCCGCGGGTGTCTCGCGCGCCGCACGGATGGTCGCCACCGGATAGGGCTCTTCCTGCTGGATGCCCTCGATCACGATGCGACGCAGGCCCTGGAGGGTGATCTGCACCGTGTCGCCGGGAAGATTGATCCGCTCGTGCACGCGGGCGGCGACGCCGACGCGTCCGATGAAGCGCTGCGAGTCGATCGGCTCGTCATGGTCACCGCCGGCGACGACGAGCGCCACGACCAGGCCCGGTTCGTCGTACGCGCGGAGGAGCGAGAGATTCTCCGGTGCGCCCATCTGCACCGCGATCGTGCCCAGCGGGTACACGATCGTGGAGCGTAGCGCCATCAACGGGAGCGCAGCCGGGAGTTCGGACTTCAGGATCTCTTCCTTGCGCTGAACCTTGGCCATGACGCGTAAGCTAATGGTGAATTCGTCGAGGCCCGTCGTGCGCGAGCCGTGACTCTCACGACGAAGCGCCCGGCGAAGGCGTCACGAGCGAACACAGCATTGCAGGGGGTGCTGCATTCGGCGCACGCTACTTGGACATGCCAGGCCGCTCGAACTGTCGGCTTTGTAGGCGGCGCGCAGCTGCCGCCGCCCCGTAAGCGATGCGCCGGAGCGTAGCGAGGGCGCCGCGCCCCGTAGGCGGGCGTTCCACGCCCGCCGTCCCCGCAAGGCGCGAGCGCAGCACGCGCCGCCCGGCCGTTGCCCTAACCCAATCCGTACCTTACGTTTAGCCCCTATGTTCGACGAGCTTTCCGAGAAACTCGAGGCGACGTTCGCGCGCCTCCGCGGGCGCGGTGTCCTCAACGAGGCCGACATCAAGGAGGGGCTGCGCGAAGTGCGCCGCGTCCTGCTCGAGGCCGACGTGAACTTTGCGCTCACGCGTGAGTTCCTCGAGCGCGTCGAGGCCAGGGCGGTCGGTGTGTCCCAGCTGCGGACCGTGTCGCCGGCGCAGCAGCTCGTCAAGATCGTATACGACGAGCTCACCGCCATGCTCGGCGAGCGGCGCGAAGGGCTGAAACTCAGCTCGGTGCCACCGACCATCGTCATGCTGGTGGGGCTGCAGGGATCCGGCAAGACGACGAGCGCCGCGAAGCTCGCGCGCAAGCTGAAGGGAGAGGGCCGTCAGGTGCGGCTCATCGCGGCCGACGTTTATCGGCCCGCCGCCATCGATCAGCTCGAGACCCTCGGGGCCCAGCTCGATATCCCGGTGTACGCCGAGCGCGATCAGCTCGACGTTGTGCGCATCGTGCGCAATGGCATCGACGTCGCACGCCGCGCTCGCGATCGCGTCGTGCTCGTTGACACCGCGGGCCGGTTGCAGATCGACGACGAGCTGATGGGCGAGCTCGTGCGATTGAAGGAGGCGATCAGGCCCGACGAGATCCTCCTCGTCGCCGACGGAATGACCGGGCAGGACGCGGTCAAGATCGCGCAGGGGTTCGACGCGAAGCTCGACGTCACGGGCGTGATCCTCACGAAGATGGACGGCGACGCCCGCGGCGGAGCCGCGCTGTCCATCTACGGCGTGCTGAAGAAGCCGATCAAGTACATCGGCGTCGGGGAAAAGTCCGATGCGCTCGAGGATTTCCATCCCGACCGGATGGCCGGCCGAATCCTCCAGCAGGGCGACATCGTCTCGCTCGTCGAGAAGGCGCAGGGCGCCTTCGACGTGGACGAGGCGAAGAAGATGGAGCGCAAAGTCCGGAAGGAGGGCATGGACCTCGAGGATTTCCTCACGGCCATGCGGCAGATCGAGAAGCTCGGTCCCCTGGAAGGCCTGTTGAAGATGATGCCGGGGGTGAACACCAAGATGCTCAAGCAGGTGAAGGACGCGGATCCCAAGCGCATGCGCCACATGGAGGCGATCGTGCTCTCGATGACGAAGGCGGAGCGAAAGAAGCCGGACCTCATGAATGGCTCGCGTCGCGCCCGTGTCGCCAAGGGTTGTGGCCGTCCGATCAGCGAGGTGAACCGCTTGCTGGAGCAGTTCCGCGAGATGCAGAAGATGATGAAGAAAGCCACCGGCGGCGCTGGCGGGGGAAAGATGCGGATGCCGCCGGGCATGTTCGGGGGAATGCGTTAGTTTCCAGTCCCGGGTGCGGCCTGGAAATGCCAGGTACGCGATGAGCCCCAGCAGTAGCCAGCAGTCCCCAGCCAGGAGTTCCGAGTGGCCGTCAAGATTCGCCTTCGCCGCGTGGGCCGGAAGAAGTCGCCCATGTACCGCATCGTCGTCGCCGATTCCAAGAGTCCGCGCGATGGCAAGTTTCTCGAGATCGTCGGACAGTATCAGCCCCGCACGGGCGACCAGGCGATCAATCTCGACACGGACCGCGTGAACTACTGGCTCAACGTCGGCGCGCAGCCCACCGATACGGTCCGGTCGCTGCTCCGCAAGGCCGGCGTGCTCAAGCAGCGCCACGAAACGCGCCTCGCCGGGAAGCTCCAGGCCAGAGCCGTCCCGCTCGGCGACAAGAAGGACGACGCGTAGGAGTCGGGCACCGATGACCCCGCCCGCCTACATCATCGTCGGGCGGGTCCGGAAGGCACACGGCATCCGCGGAGAAGTCGTCGTGGAAGTGATCACCGACGCGCCGGACGCGATCTTCGCTTCCGGCCGTCGTGTTTTCGCCGGCACGGCGAGTGGCGACCTCGCGCCGAATCGCCTCGAGCTCCATCTGCGCACCGTGCGGCCGTTCAACGAGGGATTGCTCGTCGGCTTCACCGAGCTGTCGGATCGCAATGCGGCCGAGACCTGGCGCGGTCGCTATCTGCTGCTGCCGTCCGACGAACTACCGCCGCCATCAGACGAAGAAGTGTACGTGCACGATCTCGTCGGCATGCACGTGATGCTTGCGTCAGGCGAGACGCTGGGATCGGTGGACGAGATCTACGAGTTGCCGCAGGGGCTGGCGATCGACGTGCGCCGCGTTGCGCCGCGCGAGTCGGAGACGGTGATGCTCCCGTACGACGAACGCACGATCGTGTCGGTCGACAAGGCGTCACGCGTCATCGTCGTCGCCCCGGCGGACGGGCTCATCGAATGAAGATCAACGTGGTCACCATCTTCCCGGAATTCTTTGCAGCGCCGCTCGCGCTCAGCATTCCGGCACGGGCGGCGCAGGCGGGACTCGTGTCGTACGCCGTGATCGACCTTCGCGACTACACGCACGATCGCCATCGGACGGTGGACGACGCGCCGTACGGGGGTGGCGCGGGCATGGTGATGAAGCCGGAGCCGTTCTTCGAAGCGGTCGAGGCGCTGGGCGCCACGGGCCCTATCGTCCTCATGAGTGCGCGCGGGCGCCGTTTCGCCCAAGTCGACGCCAATCGCTTCGCAGCGGGCGCGGAGCTGACGATTCTCTGCGGGCATTACAAGGACGTGGATCAGCGCGTGGCCGAACATCTCGCCACGGAAGAGCTGTCACTGGGCGATTTCGTGCTGAGTGGCGGCGAGCCGGCCGCGCTCGCGATGATCGACGCGACCGTGCGCCTGCTGCCCGGCGCGATGAGCGATCACGACAGTGCGTTCGGCGATTCGTTCTGGGAGCGCGACCTGTCGGCGCCGAGCTACACCCGGCCGGCGGCGTATCGCGGGCTCGCGGTGCCGGACATCCTGCTGTCGGGCGACCACGCACGCATCGCGGAGTGGCGGATGCGGGAGGGCGAGCGACTCACGCGCGAGCGACGCGCACGCGATGCCGGCACAGGGTAGCAGCACGTGATCGGGAGCGAGCCGCTCGCCACCGCCGTGCTGCTCACTGCGTTCGGGAGCCTGCTGGCCGCGAGCGTGGCGCTCAGTCGTGTGTCGGCGAGGCTCGGACTGCCCGTCGCGCTCCTCTTCCTGCTCGTCGGCGTCGTCGCCGGTTCCGAAGGACTGGGGCACATTTCCTTCGAGGACTATCAGTTCGCCTTCAGGGTCGGGGTGACCGCCCTGGTGTTGATCCTGTTCGATGCAGGACTCAACACGCCCTTCGCGTCAGCGCGCGAGGTCCTGGCGCCGTCCGCGGTGCTCGCGACGGTGGGCGTGGTCGCCACGGCGGCGCTGGTCGCCGTCGGCGGCCACCTGTTCGGGCTCGAGTGGCCCATGGCGATGCTGCTCGGGGCCATCGTGTCGTCCACGGACGCGGCCGCCGTGTTTTCGGTGCTCTCCGCGAGCGGGACTCGCCTGCGACGCAAGGTCGGACTCACCCTCGAAGTGGAATCGGGGCTGAACGATCCGATGGCGGTGATTCTCACGACGGCCATCACCACCGGCATGGTGACCGGCGTCGGCCTGTCGGTGGGCGGGGTGATACGCGAAGTCTCATTGGAACTGGCCATCGGCACCCTCGCCGGATTCCTCGTCGCGCGAGCAGGACGCATGCTGCTCCTGCGCGTGCACCTGCCGGCGGCCGGACTGTATCCCGCATTCACCCTCGCGCTCGCGTGCCTCTCGTTCGGGATCGCGACGCTGCTGCACGGCAGCGGATTCCTGGCCGTGTACGTCACCGGCATGACCCTGGGCAGTGGAGCGCTGCCGCATGCCGTCGGCATTCGACGCGTGCACGATGCGCTCGGATGGCTGAGTCAGGTCCTGATGTTCCTCCTGCTGGGACTCCTCGTCTTTCCATCCCGGTTGCTGCAGGTCGCGAGCATCGGGCTGACCCTGGCACTGATGCTGGCCTTCGTGGCTCGCCCTCTCGTGGCGATGCTCTGTCTCGCCCCCTTTCGTTATCGCTGGCGCGATTCCGCGTACGTGGGATGGGTCGGGCTCCGCGGCGCGGTGCCCATCGTGCTCGCCACCATTCCCGTGATGGCGGAGGTGCCGGGTGCGCGCGTCCTGTTCGACATTGTCTTCTTCATCGTGGTCGTGGGTGCCATTGTGCCTGGTGCCACCGTGCCGTGGATTTCGCGCCTGCTCCGCGTGGAGTCGGCGGCGCCGCCACCTCCGGCCACCGTGATCGAAGTGGACGCTCGGTCACCGCGCGGCGACGAACTCCGCGCGTATTTCGTCTCGGACCATCTCGCCGTCGCCGGCGCGACGCTGGCCGAGATCCCGTTTCCCGAGGGAACGGCGGTGAGCATGCTGGAGCGGCGCGGGGCGCTCATCGCGCCATCCGGATCGACGCGCATCGAACCAGGAGACTACGTGTACGTCATCGCGCCGCCGGAGCACCGCTCGCACGTGGAATTGCTGTTCGGGAGGCCGGAAGAGCACTGACCGTCGCTCGCCGTCGTCGTCGCCCGCGCACTCTCCCGCTTGCGATGTCGATTGGGCCCTCGTACGATTGCGCCTCGCCCACCGGCCTTGATCCGGGTCGCGTTCGCGGGGCACACGCTTCGTGATCGCTCAGGGCGGAACTCCGGTCCATGCGCCGTGTCACGCGTCGATGACGATGCGGCGCCGCATCCCGGACACAGTCGGGCCGCGCCCTGCACCATTTCCGACTCGTCGCGGACCGGCATCGTTCGAGGAACTCGCCACGATGAAGCGTTTCACCGCCGTGATGCTCGCCGCGATCTCTCTCGCCGCGTGCACCGATTCATCCACCGGTCCGCTGACCCCGGTGTCTCCGGAGCAGTTGTCGTCGCCGATGGCGCCGTTCCACGCGAAGGGCAGCGCCGGCATCGACGGCGACTACGTCGTCGTCTTCACGGACCAGGTGCTGGACCCGCTGTCAGCGGCCGACGAGAAGGTGCGCACGCATGGCGGAAAAAAGAAGTTCGCGTACGACAAGGCGGCGAAGGGGTTCGCCGCGACGCTCACACCCGGCGCGGTCGATGCCCTCCGCGCTGATCCCGATGTCGCGTATATCGAGCAGGATGCCATCGTCACGACCATGGCGACCCAGAGCGGCGCGACGTGGGGTCTCGACCGGATCGACCAGCGCAACCGGCCGCTCAGCGGCACGTACACCTACGTATCGACGGGCACCGGCGTCCGGGCGTACATCATCGATACGGGCATCCAGACCAGTCATCCGCAGTTCGGCTCGCGCGCATCGGCAGTGTATGATGCGCTCGGCGGCAATGGACAGGATTGCAACGGTCATGGCACCCACGTCGCGGGCACGGTTGGCGCATCCACGTACGGCGTGGCGAAGAATGTCATGCTGCGCGCTGTTCGAGTCCTCGATTGTGCGGGCTCCGGCAGCACGTCGGGGGTGATCGCCGGCATGAACTGGGTGGCCAGCAACCACATCAAGCCGGCCGTGGCGAACATGTCGCTCGGCGGTGGCTATTCGGCATCGAGCAACACGGCGGCCAATAATCTCGCGAGCGCCGGTGTGTTTCTGGCCGTCGCTGCGGGCAACAGCAACGCCGATGCGTGCAACGCCTCGCCGGCAAGCGCCGCCAACGCCACCACCGTCGCCGCGTCCACGAGCGTCGATGCCAAGGCCTCCTACTCCAACTACGGCGCCTGCGTCGACCTGTACGCGCCGGGCTCGAGCATCACATCCACGTGGATTGGCAGCGGAACGAACACCATCAGCGGTACCTCGATGGCGAGTCCGCATGTGGCCGGTGTCGGAGCGCTGTACAAGGCCACGTACGGCGACGCGTCATACTCGACGATTCGCAGCTGGCTGGTGAACAACGCCACCTCGGGCGTCATCTCGGGCAACGTCGGCAGCACGCCCAACAAGCTGCTGTACAAGGCAGGGTTGTGATCCGATCGATGAGCTGATACAGCTCGCGGGGATGAGGCGGAAGTCGAGAGGGCACACCGGAACGTCGGTGTGCCCTCTCTCGTCCATGGTGGCCACGTGCCCCACTGGACTCCCGTCGCCGGGCCCGCTAACTTGCCATGTCTCTACCAGTTAAGCCCCAGAACCGGGCCTCGGCCCCGAGTGATATATGCATCCCTTCATCGAAACCCAGAAAGAGTGGCTCCGCACCAACCTGCCCCCGTTTCGTGCTGGTGATACGCTGCGTGTGAACGTGCGCGTGAAGGAAGGAGAAAAGGAGCGCATTCAGGCCTTCGAGGGCGTGTGCATCGCGCGGCGGGGCAGTGGCGTGAGCGCGTCGTTCACCGTGCGCAAGATTTCCAACGGCGTCGGCGTCGAGCGCATCTTCCCGCTGCACAGCCCCATGCTGGCCGATATCATCGTCGTGCGCCGCGGCCGTGTCCGCCGCGCCAAGCTGTATTACCTCCGTCATCTCACCGGCAAGGCCACGCGCATCAAGGAGATGAAGGTGCGTTTGCCGCAGGCCGGGGCCACCGCGCGTTAGGTCGGGGCCGGACCTTGCCGCGCTGGAGCACGCTCGAGCGAGCGCTGCGAACGGCGAGAGGTCCCTTGCTGGCCGGAATCGATGAAGTCGGACGGGGCCCTCTCGCGGGCCCCGTCGTCGCATGCGCCGTCGTGATGCCCGCCGACGCTCGCGCCATTCGCGGCGTGGACGATTCCAAGAAACTCACGGGCGCTGAGCGGGAGACGCTCGCGGCACGCATCCTCGAGCGAGCCCTCGGTGTGGGGATCGGGGCGGCCTCCGTGCGCGAGATCGACCGCGTCAACATTTACCACGCCGCGGTGCTGGCCATGCGCCGTGCGCTCGCGAATCTCCACATGCAGTTCGACCACGTGGTGATCGACGGTAATCCCATCCGGACCCTGGGTGTGGAACACACAGCCGTCGTTGGCGGCGACGCCTGCTGCCACTCGATCGCCTGCGCGTCGATCGTCGCCAAGGTGACCCGCGATCGGCTGATGCGCGCGCTCGCGCGACGGCATCCCCATTATCGCTGGGAAACCAATGCCGGGTACGGGACGGCGGAACATCATGCCGGACTCGCGTCCCACGGGCTGACGCCGCACCATCGACAGTCGTTCTCCCCAGTCGCACAACTGCGCCTGGCACACGCCCACGTTGTCCCCACCGCAACGTTGCATGCCCCATCCGCGTTGCACGAGCGTCTCGATCCGGATTGCCCTCGATGAACAGTCACGTCAGCCCCGCTTCACCACGCAGTGTCTTTCGCGATGGCCTGTTCGACGGACAGGTGGCACTGATCACGGGCGGGGGCAGCGGCATCGGTCGCGGCATTGCCGACCTGCTCGCCGCGCTCGGTGCGCATGTTGTGCTCGCGAGCCGGAAGCAGGAGCGCGTGGACGCCGCGGCGGCCGACATCCGCAACGCTGGTGGCAAGGCCAGTGGCGTCGCCGTGGACGTGCGTGAGCCGGAACGCGTGCAGGCGATGATGGCAGACGTGGCGCGCGAGCACGGGCGGATCGACCTGCTCGTCAACAACGCGGCGGGGAATTTCTACGCTCCGTCCGAGTCGCTGTCAGCCAATGCGTGGAAGAGCGTGATCGAGATCGATCTGTACGGCACCTTTTTCTGTTCGCAGGCAGCACTGCCGATCATGCGGGCGGGCGGTGGCGGGTCGATCGTGAACATCTCGATGACGCTGCATTATCGAGGCTGGCCGCTGATGGCACACGCGACGGCCGCCAAGGCGGGCATCGATGCGCTCACGCGCACGCTGGCGCTCGAGTGGGCGGCGGACCACGTGCGCGTCAACGCCATCGCGCCTGGGCCGATTCCCACCGAGGGAGTCCGAAAGGCCTTCACGCCACCCCCCTCCTCGGACGGCGTGCCCGACGTGTTCGCGGTGGAAAAGGCCATGGACAGCTACGCAAAAAAGGCCATCCCACTACAGAGATGGGGTGCACCTGCCGATATTGCAGGGATGGTCGCGTTCCTGGCGTCCCCGGCGGGTGGGTGGATCACGGGCGCGATCATGGTGGTGGACGGCGGCGAGTGGCTCGCGAAGCCCCAGCTGGCTCGCTAAGGGCGTTCCACTACATCGCGGTGACTCCAGTTGACTACAACGCCTGGTGTGCTCATCTATTAAAGTACTGAGATTATGTTTTTCTCATGCCGTGGTGACCCTCGCCTGATTATAGGGGTCAGCACTGCATCGCCGTCGACCCACGCCGACGGTCAGGCACAATTCGGTCGCTCGCCCTGTTCGTCGGCGTAGCCTGGCTCCATTCCGGGAGCCCTCGTCAATCGTTGGTGTTGGTCCGTTCCCCTGTATCCGATGTCGGAGGAGTTTCTAATGAGTCGTGGTTTCCGCAGGATTCTTCTTGGTGCGCTGTCGCTCGCGTTTGCTGTACCCGCGTGGGCGCAGACGGGCACCGGTATCATCACGGGGCGCGTGATGGACCGCGCCAATCAGCGTCCGATCGAGGGCGTGCAGGTGCGCGTGCTCGGCACGCAGCGCGGTGCCCAGAGCGACGCGACGGGACAGTACCGGATTGCCGGAGTACCCGAGGGCACGGCACAGATCATCGCGCAGCGCATCGGGTACAGCGCAAGCCCGCGCACGGTGACGGTGACGGCGGGGCAGACCATGACGGCCGACTTCACGCTGGCCGTGTCGGCGACGCAGCTCGATCAGGTGATCGTGACCGCGACCGGCGAGACCCAGCGGAAGCGTGAGACGGGCAATTCGATTTCCTCCATCGATACCTCGGCCATCACGCTCGCCGCCACGACGAACTTCTCGTCGGTGCTGGCGGCGCGGGCGCCTGGCGTATCGGTCGTGAATGCGGGCGGCACGACGGGAGGCGGATCGCGTATCCGCATTCGCGGCTCCAACTCGATCTCGCTGTCGAACGATCCGTTGCTGATCATCGACGGCATTCGCGCCGACAACAGCTCCGCGAGCAGCAGTCTCGGTGTCGGTGGTCAGGCGCCATCGCGTTTCAACGACATCAATCCGGATGAGATCGAGAGCATCGAAATCATCAAGGGCCCCGCGGCCGCGGCGCTCTACGGCACGGCAGCCTCCAACGGCGTCATCCAGATCACGACGAAGAAGGGACGCGCGGGTCGGACGCGGTGGGATGCAAACGTCGAGGGCGGCACGTCGAAGGACGTGAACACATATCCCTCGAACTACCTCGCGTTCGGTAAGCGGACGAACGGGTCGTTCACCACCAATTGCAACATCGACCTGCAGGCACGTCAGCTGTGCACGGTGGACTCCGTCGTCACCAACAGCCCCTTGCGCAACTCGAACCCGTTCCAGAACGGGAACCGCCGCCAGATGGGACTCAGTGCGGCTGGCGGAGGCGATGCTGCGACCTACTTCATCTCCGGCGATTACAGCCGCGAGCAGGGAGTGTACGAGGTCAATCACAGCCAGCAGATGAATCTGCGCACCAACATCCGGTCCCAGCTCACGAAGACGCTCGATGCAGCCGTATCGGTCGGCTACATCAATTCGGATCTTCGACTTCCGCAGAACGACAACAACCTGCTCGGCGTCTTGTCCGCCGCACTGCTCGGACGTGCATATGACTGCGGCCCATCGCGCTCGTATCCAACGCTGTGCGGTACCGATACGACCAGTCGTGGCTATGTGAGCTTGCAGATTCCGAAGGACATTTACGCGATCAACACCCGCCAACAGGTGCAGCGGTTCATCGGAAGTGTGACGAGCAACTTCCAGCCCTTGAGCTGGCTGAATTTCACCGGAACGGCTGGGGCCGACGTCAACAATCGGTTTGACAATCAGACCATTCCCCCCGAGGCCATCTTCCTCAGCCCCCCGCTCCGAGAAGGATCGCGGACGGCGAACCGGGCGGTCATTTCCATTTACTCGACCAACCTGAACGGCACGGCGACCTACGACATCAATCCCACGTTGCGCTCCACCACATCGCTCGGTGGCCAGTACAACCGGGAATTGCTCCGCCGCACCGACGCGTTCGGCGCCAAGCTGCTGGGCGGCACGAACTCGCTCGCCGGCACGAACGCACGATTTGCCGTCAGTGAAGTGAATCAGGACGTACGCACGATCGGCTACTACGGGCGCGAGCAGCTTGCGTGGCGCGACAAGGTGTTCCTCACGGGATCCGTTCGTACGGATCGTAACAGCGCCTTCGGCCAGAACTTCACGAACATCCTTTATCCCGCGGCGAGCGCCTCGTGGGTGATCGGCGAGGAGGACTTCTTCCCGAAGCGGCTCGATGTCGTGAGCCTGCTCCGCCTGCGCTCCGCGTACGGCGTGTCGGGACAACGTCCGGGCTTCCGCGCTGCGGACTTCTTCTACGAGCCCGTCGCAGTGAGCGTCTCAGGGTTGGACGTGCCAGGCTTCACGATTGGTGGACCCGGTAACGCCGGCCTCCGTCCCGAGAAGTCGCGTGAGATCGAGGGCGGCTTCGATCTGGGACTTTTTGAGGACCGACTGAGCGTCGAGTACACCCGTTATACGAAGCGGACGACCGATGCGCTCGTGCAGGTCGTGCTCGCACCGTCGCTGGGCTTGGGCAACACTCGATTCCTGAACGTGGGCCAGGTGACGAACCGCGGCGACGAAATCGCGCTGCGTGGCACGGTGGTGAACCAGCAGAATGTGAAGTTCGACATCTCGTCCAACTTCACGTACAGCAAGAACGTGCTGGACGACCTCGGGCGCGACCCTCAGGGCAATCCGATTCCGCCCATCTTCCAGGGATTTTCCAGCACGCAGGTCATTCGCAATGGCTTGCCGCTCGGTGCCTATTTCATAACCCCGATCAAGAGCTTCAACGATCTGAACGGTGATGGCGTGATCAGCCGCGTGAACTGCCCGCGTCAACCGGTTGTGGTTGGCGGCCCTGCATGCGAGATCACCCTCGGCGACTCGGCCGAGTATCTCGGTACGCCCTTCCCGACGCGCGAGGTTACCGTCAGCCCCTCGCTCACACTCTTCGAGAACTTTCGGGTGAGCGCGCTGTTCGATCACCGCGGCGGCCACAAGCTGCAGAACTTCACGCGGGCATTCCGCTGCGCGAGCGGCTTCCAGAACTGCGCCGACGCCGCCGATCGTACACTCAGCAGCCTGAAGGATCAGGCGAACCTTCTCGGTGTACTCATGGGCACGCAGGGCGGGTACGTCGAGGATGCCACCTTCACGAAGTTGCGCGAGGTTGCGCTGACCATCACGGCGCCGAAGTCGGTCGCCAACCGGGTCCGTGCCGGTGCCGCCTCACTCACCATCGCCGGACGCAATCTGAAGACCTGGACCAAGTATTCCGGCTTCGATCCCGAAGTCAACGCGCTTGGTGCGGGCAACTTCAACTCCTCCGACTTCCTGACGCAGCCGAACATTCGCTACGTCACGGCACGTCTGAATCTGACCTTTTAAAGCAGAGCCTCCATACCATGAATCAAATCAACGTTCCCTTCAAGGCGCGCGTCACGCGGCGGGTCGCGCGCGTTGGCGCGGCTGGCGCTCTCGCTGCGCTTGCCGCCTTGGCCGGATGCAATACGGACAAACTGCTCAACGTACCGGATGGCGACGTGGTCAGCCCGGACGTGCTCGTTGGGCGGTCGGTGCTTCCCAGCGCGCTTGCGGCCGCGATTGGCGATTTTGCCGTTGCGTACGCCGGCAGTGCGGGTTCCGAGGGTCAGGCGCAGATGGCCGGCCTCTTTACCGACGAGCTGCTCAATGCCGAAAGCTTCCCGACGCGCATCGAGGTCGATCAACGCGAAATAAACCCGATCAACGCCACGATGCTCACGATTTTCCGTGACATCGCGCGTGCGCGTGCCACCGCTGATGCGGTCGGTGGGCGGTTCAAGGAATTCGATCCGACCAACCGCTCCTATGCCGAGGTTCTCGCCTTGGCTGCCTACTCACGAGTGCTGCTCGCCGAGAATTACTGTTCCGGCGTACCGCTCAGTAGCTCGAATCCTGATGGATCGTTCACCTACGGCAAGCCGCAAACCACGGTACAGCTCCTGACTCAGGCGCTCGCTCAGTACGATTCGGCGATTACCATTGCTACGGCCGCCGGTGCGGCGGGCTCCGCACAGCTCAATCTTGCCCGGTTGGGCAAGGGGCGCACGCTGCTCGACCTCGGGCAGTTCGCCGCGGCGGCCGCCGCCGTATCCGCGGTGCCGGACAATTTCCGCTACGTGATCTTTCATTCGGAGAATTCCGGCCGCCAGAACAACGGCGTGTTCGCTTTCGCCCAGCTGCAGCGCCGATTCGCCATCCCGGATGGAGAGGGCATCAATGGCATCCGATTCGTCTCCCTCAATGATCCCCGCGCACCGGTGTCTCGCGTCGGGACGGGGTTCGACGCGGTGTCGCCGCTGATGGTCACGTCGAAGTACGCAGCCCGCACCGCTCCCACGCCATTGGCTGAAGGATCCGAGGCGCGGCTCATCGAGGCGGAAGCAGCGCTGCAGGCGGACAACGTCGTACTGTATCTGGACAAGCTCAATGAGGCACGTGCTGCCGCTGTGAAGTATCCCGGCGGTGATGCGACGCGGACGGACAAGATCGACACGCCGCCCGTGACGCGGGGCGAGCAAGTGGATCTCCTGTTCCGCGAACGGGCGCTGACGATGTTCCTCACGTCACATCGACTCAGCGACTTGCGTCGTCTCGTTCGCCAGTACGGGCGCGATCAGGCAAGTGTCTTCCCCGTCGGTGCGTACTTCAAGGGCGGCATCTTCGGGAACGATGTCAACTTCCCCATTCCGTTCGAAGAGAAGAACAATCCCGAATTCACGGGCTGCATCGATCGAAAGGCCTGACCGGTTCGAAGTCCCAGCTTGAACGAACGCCTCGCGAAGACATTCGCGGGGCGTTCGTGCGTTCGGCCAGGAAGCATGACCCGAGTGGGGCTCGAACCCACGACCTAGCGGTTAAAAGCCGCGTGCTCTACCAGCTGAGCTATCGGGTCGGTCCTGCCGATAAACGTACCGTCGTTGCGCGCCCGGCGACACCGAGCGCGCCAGCAGGACCACCCCCGCCGGTGGTCTTGTCCTTGCACCCGCCCCACGGACCATGTCCGATCCTTCCGACAGCGGAATCGAGCACACCCTCACGGGCGACGTCCGCATCCATGAGGGCTTCCATTCGCGGTATCTCGAGCACGACCGCACCATTGTGGCATATCTGCCACCAGGGTACGATGCGCAGTCGGCTCAGCGCTATCCCGTGCTCTATCTGCACGACGGCCAGAACGTGTTCGACCGGGCGACGTCGATCGGAGAGGAATGGCAGGTGGACGAGGAGGCGCAGATGCTGATCCTCGCCGGCGAGATCGAGCCACTGATCGTCGTGGGCATCTACAACACCGGGGTGCACCGCATCGACGAGTACACGCCCACTGCGAGCGCGCACGGGGGCGGCCACGCGGCCGAGTACGGCCGAATGCTCGTCGAGGACCTGAAGCCGTTCATCGACGCTACCTACCTGACCCTGCCCAGCGCGGCGAGTACCGCCATCGGCGGGTCGTCGCTTGGCGGACTGCTCACCATGTACCTCGGCCTTCACTACCCCACCGCCTTCGGTCGCCTGGCGGTGCTTTCCCCATCGGTGTGGTGGGACGATCGCGAAATCCTCTCCGAGGTCGCGGCCCTGCCCGGCAAGCTGCCCCTCCGCATCTGGCTCGACGCGGGAACGGCGGAAGGTGAGCAGGTGATTTCTGACGCGCGAGCGCTCCGCGACGCGCTGGTTGCGAAAGGCTGGACGGTCGGCGACGATATGGCCTACCTTGAGGCGCCGGGTGGTGAACACAACGAGCGTAGCTGGGCATCACGCATCGGCAGTGTCCTGAAATATCTCTTTCCACGTACCTGACCCGCTACATGCATCGCGAGCACGTCCGCTGGTTCAGTCCCGCGCTCGACCGTGAGATGGATCTGCTGGTGTTCGGACACGCCGGGGCGCGCACGCTCGTGTTTCCCAGCTCGATGGGGCGATTCTTCGAGTGGGAAGATCAGGGCATGATCGGCGCGCTCGCCGAGCA
>JBDSSY010000278.1:0-6810 GCA_039928585.1 Gemmatimonadaceae bacterium
TGATCGATCGCAGCGACCTCGTGCTGCTGGGTGATCACAACGTCGCGAACGCGCTGGCGGCCGCGCTCGCCGTGATGGGCGTGGACGAGTCGCATCGGACCGACGATGCGCGGGCGCGTGTCGCCGATGCGCTGCGCGCCTTTCGCGCGCTGGAGCACCGCATCGAACCGGCCGGGCGCTACGCCGAGGTGGACTGGATCAACGATTCCAAGTCCACCAACGTGGCGTCCACGCTCGTGGCCTTGAAGGGAATGCAGCGACCCACCGTGCTGTTGCTGGGCGGGCGTCACAAGGGTGAACCGTATGGTGCGCTCGCGGACGAGTTGCGCCGCACCGTGAAACTGGTGGTCGCGTACGGTGAGGCGGCATCGATCGTGGAAACGGATCTGGCCGGCGTGGTGCCCATCGCACGGGAGGCCGCGTCGTTCGAGAATGTGCTCGCGCGCGCACGCGCGGCAGCGATACCCGGCGACGCCGTGCTGTTGTCGCCCGCGTGCTCGAGCTACGACATGTTCGACAACTACGAGGAGCGGGGTCGCGCCTTCAAGCGTATCGCGGCCGAGCTGGGCGCAGCGCGCGGGTGAGCACCGCGGCGAGCGTCCGCGACCGTCCGTACGTCGTGGCGCAGGTCCGCGAGCGCTGGCGCATGGGATCGGAGGCACGCGGTCTCATGCTCGTCACGGCGGTACTGCTCGCGTTCGGGCTGGCGGTGCTCTACAGCGCGAGTGCGATTGTCGCCATGCAGGAGGGGCGGAACAGCTGGTACTACATCGCTCGTCAGGCGAGTGGCGTGCTGGCCGGCGTCATTGCCTTTGCCGCCGCCGCGAAACTCCCGGCGGAGAAATGGCACGACTGGGCGTGGCCACTGATGTATCTGGCGATCGCGTTGCTCCTGCTCTGCCTCGTCCTGCCGGAAAGCATCGCCCCGCGCATCAACGGATCGAAGCGATTTCTCTTCGGCAGTTCGTTGCAGCCGTCGGAGTTCGGCAAGCTCGCGGTCGTGGTCTGGACGTCGATGCTGATCGTGAAGAAGGGCACGCAGCTGAGGCGGCTCACAAAAGGCGTGCTGCCATTTTTCGTCGTGATCGGAGTCTGCGACATCCTCGCCGCGCTCGAGCCGGATCTGTCGGTTGCCATGCTGTATACGGTCGTCCTCGGCGTGCTGCTCTTCGTGGGTGGGGCGCGCGTCGCCCACTTCGTCTTCATCGCGCTCATTCTCGCGGTCCCGCTGTGGCGCCAGATCGAGAAGGTGCAATACGCCGTGCTACGTCTCACGTCGTTCCTCGATCCTGGTGCCGCGCCGTCGCAGGTGAGCTATCAGCTCACGCAGTCGCTCATCGCGGTCGGCTCGGGCGGCGCGCTCGGACAGGGGTTCGGGCAGGGTCGGCAGCAGTACGGGTTCCTGCCCTTTCCGTACAGTGATTTCATCGCGAGCAACATTGGAGAGGAGTGGGGGTTCGTCGGATTGGCGGCCATCACGATCGCGTTCGCCGCGTACGCGCTGCTCGGCTTCCGGATCGCGCGTCGCGCGCGCAGCCCGTTCCTTCAGCTCGTTGCGGTGGGCCTCACCTTCGTGACGGCCCTCACGGCCTACCTGCACATCGGGGTCGTGGTCGGGCTCTTGCCTACCACGGGGCTGACGCTGCCGTTCGTTTCCTACGGTCGCTCCAATATCGTGCTCACGATGTTCTTCACGGGCATCCTCGTGAACATCGGCAGCACGAGGGAGCGCGTGATCGGGAGCAGCGCAACCGATCCGATTTCTCCGGCATGAGCATCCACGATGGCCAATAAGACGTCAGTCCTGTTCGCCGGAGGAGGGACCGGCGGACATCTCTATCCGGGTCTCGCCATCGCGCGGACGCTGGTCCGTCTGGACCCGGACGTGCAGCCGGTGTTCATCGGTGCGTTGCGCGGCATCGAGAAGTCGGTGCTGCCTGGCACCGAGTTTCCACACCTCCTGCTGGATCTGCACCCGCTCTATCGCACGAAGGTGTGGGAGAACTGGCGCACCATTCGCGGCGCGCTGGGCGCGTGGCGGCAGCTGCATGCGCTCGTGACGACGCGGAGACCAGCACTCGTCGTCGGCACGGGTGGGTACGCCGCGGGCATCGCGCTGGCGTATGCCGCGTTCCATCGCATCCCCATCGTGCAGCAGGCAGGCGACAGCTATCCCGGTCTCACAGCTCGCGCGTTTCGCCGGTGGACGACGGAGTACTATCTCGCGTTCCCCGAGGCCGGGCGCGTCATCGGCGGCGAGGCGGCGCAGCACGTCGATACCGGCGCGCCCATCGAGCCGCCTCCGCGGCCGCGACCCGATCGTGCCGCTGCCCGGCGCGCGTGGGGTTTTCCCGAGCGCGGTGGGCACGTGCTGCTCATCTACGGCGGCAGCCAGGGCTCGCGCGCCATCAATCTCGTCGTCGCCGAGTGGGTGCGGCGTGGTCTGCCCGACGCGCTTCATCTCATCTGGATGACGGGCAAGGCGAGCTACGCCGAGTTCGCCGCGCTCGAGAGTGCGCGCGTGAAAGTGCGCGAGTATCTGGCGCCCATCGCGGACGCGTACGCCGCCACCGACCTGGCGCTGGTGCGCGCCGGCGCGATGACCACGGCGGAGTTGTTCGCCTGGGAGATCCCGGCCGTTCTGGTACCGCTTCCCACGGCAGCGGCCGATCACCAGTCCGTGAATGCGCGCACGCTCGAGGCGGCTGGTGCGGCCATCCAGGTGAGGCAGGCGGATCTGACGGCAGACCGTCTCGACTCCACCATGCGCGCACTCATGAGCGAACCAGGGGCAATGACGCGGCTCGCTGCTGGAGCGGCGGCGCGCGCACGCCCCGACGCGGCGCAGACCATTGCGCGGCGCATCCTCACGCTGCTGGGCAGGGGGTGAGCCGCGCCGTATATTCACGCGCCGACATGACCCCCCTTCTCGATATCGCCGACCCGCGCCCCATCCACTTCGTCGGGATCGCCGGCGCCGGCATGAGCGCATTGGCCGAGCTGTTCATCCTGCGTGGCGCGAGCGTCACCGGTTGCGACCTGCATCCGGAGAATGCCGCAGACCTCGTCGGCCGCGGGGTCGAGGTGCACGGCGCACACTCGCCGGACCACGTCGAAGGTGCTCGCGCGCTGGTCGTCACGTCGGCGATGCCGAAGGATCATCCCGAACTCCTTCGAGCGCGCGAGCTTGGGCGTCCCGTCATTCGCCGCGCCGAAGCACTCGGCCAGGCCACCGCGGGCACGATGCTCGTGGGGGTGGCGGGTACGCATGGCAAGTCCACCACCACCGTGCTCACCACCGAAGCGCTCGCGGCGGCGGGCCTCGCGCCCACCGGCTATGTCGGCGCGCGCGTCACTTCGTGGGGCGGCAACGTGCGCGCGGGTGGCCGCGAGCGTTTCGTCGTCGAGGCCGACGAATACGACCGATCGTTCCTCGCACTGGCACCCACGGTCGCGGTGGTCACCAACCTCGAGGCGGATCACATGGACATCTACGCCGACCTCGACGATCTCCGCGAGACCTTCGCGCGGTACGTCCGCGGTGCGCGCTACGTGGTGCTGTGTGCGGACGATACGGAGGCGAACCGCATTCCCACACCTCCGAGCGCCGAAGTCATTCGCTATGGACTCACCTCCCCGGATGCCCGACTCCGCGGCACCGACCTGCGCCGCGATGGACTGGGGACGCAGTTCACCGTCGTGTACGACGGAAAGCAGCTGGGGACCGTGACGCTTGCGGTGCCGGGCGAGCACAACGTGCGCAACGCGCTCGCGGCGCTCGCCGTGGGGCTCGGCCTGGGCGCGACCGTACCGCAGATGGCGCCGGGCCTGGCCGCGTTCAAGGGCGTGGAGCGCCGATTCCAGATTCTCGGTGAGCGCGCCGGCGTGCTGGTGGTGGACGACTACGCGCATCATCCCACCGAAGTCCGCGCCACGATCCAGGCGGCGCGCGCCGCGGCGCCCGAGCGGCGGCTCGTCATCGCCTTCCAGCCGCACCTGTACTCACGCACGCGCGACCTCGCGCGCGACTTCGCCGAGGCGCTCGCGCAGGCCGATTCCGTGTACCTGCTCGACGTATACGCCGCGCGCGAGCGGCCCATCGACGGGGTGACCAGCGATCTCATCGCGTCTGTGATGCGATCCTTGGGCCGACCGGCGGTGTGGCAGGGCCCGCGCGCCGCGCTCGTCGCTGCCATCGCCGGCGACACTCGCGCGGGCGATCTCGTCGTCACGATGGGCGCCGGCGATGTCACGCGCTGCGGAGCAGCCCTGCTGTCGGCCCTCGACAGGGTGACGCGGTGAGCGACGCACGTGACGCGGACGGCGCGCCGGTTACCCGCGCGCGAACGCCGGCGTGGCGGCTGACGCTCGGCGTTCTTCTCGTCGTCGCCACGCTCGCGACGCCGTTCTGGGGTCCGCGTACACTGGCGACGCTCGATTTCTTTCGTGTGCGAAAGGTCGAGCTGCTCGGGCTGCGATACACGCCGCCCGACGAAGTGCTCGAGCGTCTGGCCGTCGACACCACGCGAAGCGTCTGGGATCCGCTCGAGCCGCTCGTGGCCCGCGTGTCCCGACACCCCCAGATCGAACGCGTGACCGTGACGCGAACGCTGCCAGGGACGCTCGTCGTGGACGTGACGGAGCGCCGTCCGATCGCGCTCGTCGCCGTCGGCGCGACGCTGCGCGCCGTCGACGAGCGCGGCGTGACGCTGCCACTCGATCCAAGCCGCACTCCTGTGGATGCCCCCGTCGTCCGCGCCGCGCGGCGGGGTTCCACCGTGTATCATTTACTCGGAGCGATGCAGCGCGACGCGCCACGATTGTATGCGCGCGTGAGCTCCATCGCCTCGGTCGGCAGCGACGAGCTGCTGATCCAGGTTGCCGAGCTGCCCGTGCGCACGATGACGAGCGTGTCACTCGCGCGTCTTGGGGACATCGAACCCGTTGAGCGCGATCTCGCGCGGCGCCAGTTGCGCGCCGCCGAGCTCGATCTCCGCTACAGAGACCAAGTGATCGCCAGGTTACCATGAATTCCGACCGCCTCGTCGCCGGACTCGACATCGGCTCGGCGAAGACTACTGCCATCATCGCTGAAGTCGTCGGCGACGTGAAGCGTCCCACGATCAAGGTTCTCGGCGTCGGGCAGGCGCGCACGACCGGGATGCGTCGCGGTGTCGTCTCCGACATTGAGGAGACCACGCGATCGATCCGGAAGGCGCTACAGGACGCCGAGCGGATGGCGGGCGCGCAGATCACCGATGTCTACGCCGGCATCGCCGGCGAGCACGTACGCGCGATGACGTCGAAGGGCATCGTCGCGGTGGCGAACGACGAGATCGCGAAGTCGGATGTCGATCGCGCCAACGAAGTGGCACGGGCGCAGGCGATTCCGCAGGATCGCGAGCTGCTGCACGCCATTCCGCAGGAGTACGCGGTGGACAAGGACACCGGGATCCGCGATCCCATCGGGATGAGCGGTACGAGGCTCGAGACGGAGATGTACCTGGTGACGATCGGATCGTCACCGGCGATCAACCTGCGCAAGAGTGTGGAGCGCGCCGGGTACAAGGTGCGCGAGCTGGTGCTGGAGCCGCTGGCCAGTGCGCTGGCCGTGCTCACCGAGGACGAGAAGGAGCTTGGCGTCGCGCTCGTGGAGATGGGCGCGGGCACCACCGACCTCGCGATCTTCCACGAAGGCAAGATCCGCCACCTCGGCACGATCGCGTTCGGGGGCAACAACGTCACGAGCGACATCGTGCACGGGCTCGGCGTCACGCAAGCCGACGCCGAGCGGCTGAAGGAGCGTCATGGCTGCGCGTACGAAGCGCTCGTTGACCCCGCCGAGATCATCCAGCTCCCGAGTACCGTGGCCCAGGGTGACCGACAGATTCCGCGCGAGCTGCTGGCGCACATCATTCACCAGCGCATGGACGAGATCTTCGACCTCGTGCAGCGCGAAGTGTCGACCGCAGGCTACGCCGGCAAGCTCGCAGCAGGCCTGGTCATCACCGGTGGCGCCGCGGCGATGCAGGGGGCCGCGGAGCTGGCGAGCGACGTATTCGGCACCGGCGTGCGGGTCGGCACGCCGTCGGAGCAGGTGGGCGGCTTGAGCGATTCGGTGGATGCGTCGCGATTCGCCACCGTGGTGGGCCTCGCGCAGTACGGGGCGCACCGGATGGCGCTGGGCGGCGCTACCGCGACGGCCAAACGGATCAAGATCCCCACTGGCGGTGGCATGGACAAGCTGGGCGAGCGGATCAAGTTCTGGCTGCAGGACTTCTTTTAACGGCCGGTGAACCGCTAACTGCCCGTGAACCGTGAACCGTGAAGCGTGAACCGTAACGGCGTATAAACGCGGCTTTCAAGCGTGAGGGACACACCGGAATCGGTTCGGTGTGTCCTTTTTCGTGACGGTTAGCGGTTCACGGATCACGGTTCACTCGCGCTCGAGCGCGCCCCGCGCACTATGAGCGCCTCATAAACCTGTCGCGCGTGCGGTTGCTGTGGACAACATTGCCTGGATTCGCGTGTGTCCTGTGCGTTACTCGCTCGTCATACCCACGAGCAACACAGGGCTGGCCGGAACTTCGGGCAGCGTTATATTGCCCCATCGTTCCGGGCCGCCGACCTTCGCATTTCCCGCCGTGGTGGTTGCCGTCGCCGTGCCCGTCCTGTCGCGCCTTCGCCTTCCTGTTTCTCCCATTGCACACCTCGTCGTAGGGGAGTGTCGTACGCAATGATCTTCGAATTCGAAGAGAGCGCGGCGCAAAACGCTCGCATGAAGGTGGTCGGCGTCGGTGGTGGCGGCGG
>JBDSSY010000279.1:0-7652 GCA_039928585.1 Gemmatimonadaceae bacterium
CGGCCCACATCAGCACCCACGTGGTGGGCATGAACTTCCTGAGCCCGCCCATGTTGCGCATGTCCTGCGCATCGTCGTGGTTGCCCGTGTGATGATAGGCTCGGTGCATCGCGAAGATCACCGACCCCGCCCCGAGGAACAGCAACGCCTTGAAGAACGCGTGCGTCATGAGATGGAACACGCCCGCGACGTAGGCGCCGGATCCGACGCCGATGAACATGTATCCCAGCTGGGACACGGTCGAGTATGCGAGGACCTTCTTGATGTCCCATTGCTTCAGGCCGATCGACGCGGCGAACAGCGCCGTCAGCGCGCCGATGAGCACGACCGTGAGGCCTGCGACGGGCGCGAGAGCGAACAGCACATTGCTGCGCGCGATGAGGTACACGCCCGCTGTCACCATGGTCGCCGCGTGGATGAGTGCCGAGACGGGGGTGGGACCAGCCATGGCGTCGGGCAGCCACACATACAGCGGGATCTGAGCGCTCTTGCCGGCACAGCCAAGAAAGATGAACAGACAGATCGCCGTGACGACTGCGCCACCGAAAGCGAACTGGGTGGGCGCGGCAGCGGCGACGGCGGCGAAATCGAGGGATCCCAGGTGCGCAAACAGCATGAACATCGCCACGAGCAGACCGAAATCGCCGATACGGTTCACGATGAACGCCTTCTTCCCCGCGTCGGCGTTCGCCTTCTCACTGAACCAGAACCCGATGAGCAGGTAGGAGCACAACCCCACGCCTTCCCATCCCACGAAGAGAACGGGGTAATTGGCGCCGAGCACCAGCACGAGCATGAAGAAGACGAACAGGTTCAGGTACGCGAAGTATCGCGGATATCCCGGATCGTCCCGCATGTAGCCGACGCTGAAGAGATGGATCAGCGTCCCGACACCCGTGATGATGAGAACCATCACCATCGATAGCTGGTCGAGCTGGAACGCGGCATCGATCTGGAGATCGCCGACAGGCATCCAGCTGAAATAACGTTGCACGAACGGGAGATGCATCTCGCCGCCACCGGCCGCGCGCATCGCGACGAACATGGCGACGGCGAGCAGGAAGGAGAGCGCCAGGACACCCGGTCCGATCAGGCTGGCAAGGGTCGCGAAGCGGTGGCGGGCGACAGGATGATGATCGTCACCATGCGCCCCTCCGCCGCCGCTGGCGCCGGCGGACGCGACGTGCGCGGCGTCGGACGCGTTGACGGCGCTCCCTCGCGAAGAATGACCGTCATCACGCGCTCCGTCCGGATCGGCCGGTCCCGCGCGGTACGAGCTGGCGAGCGACAGGGCACCATTGAGCAGGAATCCAAGCAGCGGCAACAGTGGCAGCAGCCACAGGTACTCCGCCACCGTCCCGCTGAGCGGATGCGCACCCGCCTGCACCGCGTCTGCTGCATGCTGGAGGAGCATCATCCCTTGAGGAGATTGATGTTCGACAGATTGACCGTCTGACGATGTCGAAATAGCGCAATGATGATCGCGAGTCCTACCGCGGCTTCCGCTGCAGCGACCGTCATCACGAAGAAGACGAACACCTGCCCCGCCACCCCGTAGACCTGCGCGAAGGCGACGAAGGTGAGGTTCACGGCGTTCAGCATCAGCTCGACGCACATGAACAGGATGATCGCGTTCCGGCGTGTGAGCACGCCGATCACCCCGATCGTGAACAGGATGGCGCTGAAGAACAGCGACTCAGTGAGCACGCACACGCTCCTTGCGCTTGCCGAGCACGACCGCGCCGACGACGGCGGCCAGCAGGAGCACGCTCGTCACCTCGAAGGCCAGCAGGTACTCGTTGAAGAGCGGGCCGGCAAGCGGGGCGATCGCACCGGTCCGCGCGAATTCCTGCGCCAGCGCGTTCTCAGGCAGCACGAGCGCTTCGGGCAACCGTGCTTTCGTGACCGCGAAGACCTGCGCCAGCAGCGCGAGGCCGACCAGGCCCGCCGCCAGCTTCCACCACATCCCCCGCGCATCGGCGAGGTCCGACGCATGGCCGAGATTGAGGAGCATGATGACGAACAGGAACACCACCATGATCGCGCCCGCGTACACCAGCACCTGCATTGCGCCGATGAACTGCGCGTCGAGGAGCACGTACATGGCGGCGAGGCAGAACATCGTGTTGACGAGCCAGAGCGCCGCGGCGACGGGACTCTTGCGCGTGACGAACGCGATGGCCGACGCGACGGCCACGATGCCGAAGAAGTAGAAGTGGAAGACGTAGAAGAGCGGAAGATCGTTATGGGTCATCATTCCCCCTTCGGGTCCATGGGGTCCCACAACTCGCTCACCGGATGCGTCTGCGCCATCAATCGCTCGAGGTCGTAGACGAATCCCTCGCGGCTGTACTCCGCGTTCTCGTAGTGACGCCCCATGTGGATCGCTTCCTCAGGACACACCTCCTGGCAATACCCGCAGAAGATGCAGCGAAACTCGTCGATCTCGAACACGAGGGGATATCGGTTGCCCTGCTCGTCCTCGCCGGGCACGAGCTTGATACAGTTCGCTGGGCAGACCGTTGGGCACAGGCCGCAGCCGACACACTTCGCCTTGCCATCCTCGGTCGTGAGCATGCGATGCGTGCCTCGCCACCGCTTGCTGATCGACTCCTTCTGCTCCGGATACTGCGTCGTGACTTTCTCCGGATTCAGCATATGCTTGAGCGTGTGCGCCATGCCGGTCAGCGCGGCGCGTACGTAGCTCGTCTGCTCGGTTGGTCGCTCGACGACCTTGACGCCGATGGCCATCAGTCTCCGGTCTCGGGAAGTAGCGGGGTGCGTGGACGCGCACTGACGGCGCGCAGTCGTGCGATGTCGCGCTGATCGAGGCGGGACGACGCCGGGCTGATGATCCGGCCCCGATCGAGGATCATGAAGAGCACGATGACCGCCACGACGTTGAGCATGGCGAGGCCGAGGTGGAACGGCCAGGATCCCTGCGCGAAGCCCAGAAACTGCAGCGTGACGATCAGGCTGGCGATCGCCACGATATAGCCGAGGGCGAGCGGCAGCATGAACTTCCATCCCAGCGACATCAGCTGGTCGTAGCGGAACCGCGGCAGCGTCCACCGGATCCACATGAACAGAAAGAGGAAGAACATCGTCTTCGTGGCGAACGCGCCCAGCGTCAGCAAGGTCTTGATCCCGGTGTGCGGCGCGAGATTGTCCCACAGCGTGAAGGGGATGTCCCATCCGCCGAAGAACAGGGTCGCCATCAGCGCACTCGCCGTGATCATGTTGCAGTACTCGGCGATGAAGAACAGCGAGAACTTCATCGCACTGTATTCCGTGTGGTAGCCGGTGATGAGCTCGGACTCGGCTTCCGGCAGGTCGAACGGCAAGCGGTTCGTCTCGGCGAACGCCGCGACGAGGAAGATGAAGAAGGCGACCGTCAGGTTGATGACGTTCCAGGTCTCGAACGCCTGCTGATTCACGATCTTGCTCAGCGACACGTTGCCGGCCAGCAGCAGCACCGGAATCGTCGCCATGCCCATCGCGATCTCGTACGACACCATCTGCGCCGTGGAGCGCACGCTGCCCAGCAGCGCGTACTTGTTGTTCGATGACCAGCCGGCGAGGACGATGCCGTAGACGCCGAGCGAGGAGATCGCGAGGATGAAGAGGAAGCCGACCGGCAGCGGGGCGAGCACCATCTCGACGATGCCCCATCGCGAGCCCCACGGCGCCGCGAAGGGAATGACCGCCCAGGTGACGAGCGCGGGGATGAACGAGATCACCGGCGCGAGGATGAAGATCGGCAGGTTGGCCGCGTCCGGATACGTCTCTTCCTTCACGAAGTTCTTCACGCCGTCGGCGATGGGCTGAAGCCATCCCTTGCCCACCCGATTGGGACCGTGCCGGTCCTGCATCCACGCCGAGATCTTTCGTTCCGCCAGGGTGAGCAGTGCGGCGCCGAGCATGTACACCGTGAAGATCGCGATCATCTTCACAACGGTGGCAGCCAACCAGAATCCGAAGCCGGGCTCGGTCGTCGGCCCCGTCAGCTGGAGCAGTGCGACGACCGGCATCATGCCCGCGTACCCGCGGCGTCGCCCGTCGCCATCGCGCCCTTCAGCGCCAGCGTGTCGTACGACATGCCGGCGAATCCGGGCTGCGACGCCGCCAGCGCATCGAACACGGCGGACGCGGTCCAGTAGCCCTGCCCCTCGCCCATCGCGGCGAGCAGGTCGCCAATGACGAAGTAGCTCGGGCGCGCCGTACCTGGCGCCGCCTTGCCCTGCAGGAAGCGCTGTACCCGGCCGCGCAGGTTCGTGAACGTGCCCTCCTCCTCGATGCAGTTGCTGATGGGCAGAACCACGTTCGCGCCATGACGAGCCCACGCAGGCAGCGTCGTTCCGATGACGATGAGTGCCCCCGCTCTCGCTGCCGCGCCGGCATCGAGTCCGGCGAGTTCCTCGTCGGCGACGACGAGCACGTCCCCAGCCTGCATCCCCTCGAGCGGCGCGGCACTGCGCGAAAAGCCGAGCAGCTCGGCGCCGCGCACATTGGCCGCGCGATCGACGCGAAGCGCAAGATCCTCCACGCCGGGGAGTGGCGCCTCGACTCCCTGCTCCACGCGGAACGCGCCGGCACCGCCAGACTTGCGGATGAGCGCGCGAAGGAGGAAGAGTGCCTCATTGGAGAGGGTCGGCGACGCGAGCACGAATGCTCGCTTGCCGGCGAGGAGCTGCGCCGCGGAGCGGAGTGCGATCTCCCAGTCCGCCGTCGCGAGCGCGCCGTTCTGGCGCACAAGAGGATTCTCCACGCGATCCCGGCGATTCATCCAGCGGTAATTGAGTCGCCCGTGGTCGCACATGAAATACTCATTGACCTCGTCGTTCGGCCGAGGCCGAAGCCGAACGACCTGATTGTCGCGCGTCTCGACGATCATGTTGCAGCCCTGCGAGCAATTCGGGCAGACGCTTGCCGAGCGGTCGAGATCCCACGCGCGCGCCTTGTTCAGATTGTCCTTGCTGAGCAGCGCTCCCACAGGACAGAGGTCGATGACGTTGCCCGCCCACGGATGCGTCAGGTCCTGCTGGTCGGCTTTCCCGATGAGCGCGCGATCTCCGCGCTCGACGACCGAGAGCACGGGATCATGGGCGACATCATCCATGAAGCGCACGCACCGCGTGCACAGGATGCACCGGTTGGCCACGTACATCACGTCGCCGCCAAAGTCCTCCACCGGGTTGAATCGCTTGGGGTCGCGATAGCGCCCTTCGGCGCGGCCTTCCTGATAGGTGTAGTCCTGCAACTCGCACTCGCCCGACTGGTCGCAGATCGGACAGTCGAGCGGGTGGTTGATGAGCAGCATCTCGAGGACGCCCTTCCGTGCTTCCAGCGCCTTCTCGGAATGGACGTGTACCACCTGTCCTTCCGCGACGGTCGACGCGCAGGACGGCGCGAGCTTCGGCGCCTTCTCCACCTCGACGAGGCACATCCGGCACACACCGGCGACCGGGAGCGCGGGGTGATAGCAGTAGTGCGGCACGAGCACGCCGGCCACCTTCGCCGCCTCGAGGATGGACGTGCCGTCAGGCACGCTCACGGCGCGGCCTTCGATCGTCAGGTTCACCATCTTCACGTCCGCCATCAGGCCACCTGCGCCGGCACCATGTGGACCTTCTTCCTCCTGATGAGCGCCTCGAAATCTCCACGGAACTTGTTGATGCCCGACACCACGGGCGTCGCGCAGGAGTCGCTGAGTACGCAGATCGTCTTGCCCGTCATGTTTTCGGCGATCTCCATGAGGGTGTCGAGGTCCTCGTGCGTGCCGTCGCCGGCGACGATCCGCTCGAGAATCTTCGTCGTCCATGCGGTCCCTTCGCGACACTGCGTGCATTGCGCGCAGCTCTCGTGCGCGAAGAAGCGCGCCGCCCGTGCGATCTGCTTCACGAGGTTTTGCGCGTCGTCGATCACGATCACGCCGCCCGAACCGAGCATCGTGCCGTTGGCCACGAAGCCCTCGTAGTCCATCGGGGAATTCTCGGCCTCCTCCCGCGTCTGGATCGGAACGCTGATGCCGCCGGGGATGATTGCCTTGAAGTTGCGCCCCTTCAGGGGACCCCCACACAGCTCGTACAGGAAGTCCTTGAATGGAAACCCCATCGCGACTTCGTAGTTGCCGGGCTTCGCGATGTTGCCGCACACGGAGAACAGCTTGGTGCCCGTGCTCTTGGGGTTGTCTGCACGGCCGAACTTCTTGTACCAGTCGGCGCCGTTGACGAGGATGTGCGGCACCGCCACGAGCGTCTCGACATTGTTGATCGTCGTGGGCTGCCCGAACAGGCCGGACACCGCCGGAAATGGTGGCTTGATGCGCGGATTCCCTCGGCGTCCTTCAAGGGAGTTCATGAGTGCCGTCTCTTCGCCACAGATGTACGCGCCAGCGCCCTTGTGCACGTAGACGTGGACCGTCTTGCCGGTCCCCATCGCGTTCGTGCCGAGGATGCCGGCCGCGTACGCCTCCCTGCAGGCGGCGTTCATCTTGTCGAGCGCTTCCGTGTACTCGCCGCGGATGTAGACGTACGCGACTTCAGCGCCGATGGCATAGGCGCCAATCGCGCACCCCTCGACGAGCGAGTGCGGCGTCCACCGCATGATCTCGCGGTCCTTGAACGTTCCCGGCTCCGACTCGTCGGCGTTACAGCACAGATAGTGAGGCTTGCCGTCACCCGGCTTCATGAAGCTCCACTTCATGCCGGTCGGGAAGCCCGCGCCTCCGCGGCCTCGCAGACCGGAGTCCTTCACGATCTGGACGATCTCGGCAGGCTCCATCCTGAGCGCCTTCTCGAGCGCGACGTACCCACCGCGCTTCCGCCAGCCGTCGAGACCTATGGCCGACTGCTCTCCGAAATGCTTCGAGAGGACGAGAGACTCGCGCGCGTGCGGCTTGTGGGGAAATCCCATGTCAGCTCAGGGAGGCGAGGAGCTCGGGCACCGTCTCCGGCGTCACCGACTCGATGAACTTCTCGTTGACCATCAACGGCGTGTTGAATCCGCACGCGCCGAGACATTCGACTTCGATGACCTGGTACCGACCGTCCGGGGAGGGCACGCCGAGCTCACCACACGCGGTGTGCTTGAGCAGAGCCTTCACGACATCTTCGGCGCCGCACACGTTGCAGGGCGAGGTCGTGCAGACCTGGATGAAGTGCTTCGCCACCGGATGCTGATGGTACATCGTATAGAAGGAGACGACGCCCTTCACGTATGCGGGGGTAAGCTCGAGCAGGTGAGCCACCTCGGCCATCCCCTCCGAGCTCACCCAGCCGCGGTCTTCCTGCACGATCCACAAGGCGGGGAGCAGCGCCGCCATCTTCGTCGGGTAGCGCGTCAGCAGCTCATCGAGCTCGGACTTGCGCGCGCCGGTGAAGACCGGCGCGTACGGCGCGTTCTGATGACCGATCGCGCTCATCGATCAATTTCTCCACGATACCAGGTCGCGCTCGTCCTCTTCGCTCCGCTCATCGGTCGATCTCTCCCATCACGATATCGATGCTGGCGTTGATCGCGATCACGTCCGAGAGCAGGTGGCCTTCCACCATCCTGGGGATCGCCGAGAGATTCACGAACGAGGGAGGACGAATGCGCCAGCGCACCGGCTTCGAGGTGCCGTCGGACACCATGTAATAGCCCTTCTCCCC
>JBDSSY010000280.1:0-4774 GCA_039928585.1 Gemmatimonadaceae bacterium
AACGAACATGGTGTTCCCGTAAGGGCGGGCGGCGTAGCCGCCTTGCCCGCCCCGTCAGCGTTGCGCCGGAGCGCAGCGAGGGCGCCGCGCCCCGTAGGCTCGCGTTCCGCGCGAGCCGTTCCCGTACGCGTAGCGCCTGACGCCCGTCAGTTCTCAGTTACCCTCCCACGACAACGGCAGCACGATCGTGAACGTCGAGCCGACTCCCTGGGCGCTTTCGTCTTCGATGTGACCACCCAGCAGCGTCGCCAGACGCCGCGAGATGTAGAGGCCGAGTCCGGTGCCGCCGTGCCGCCGCGTCAACCCGGTGTCCACCTGCGCGAAGGGCCGGAACAGGCGAGGCAGTTCGTCGGCGGCAATGCCGATGCCCGTATCCATCACGTCTACTCGCACGGCCCGCGCGCCTCGGCTCAGGCGCAGCGTCACCGCACCAGAGTCCGTGAACTTCACCGCATTGCCCAGCAGGTTCACCAGAATCTGCCGCGCCTTGTCGATGTCGCTCGTCATCCGCACGGACGTGAACGGAAGCTGTACGTGCAGCCGGATTCCCTTCTGCTCGGCAATCGGCTCGACCACCGCGAGCGCGGCGCGCACGAGATCTTCCGCCAGGAAGTCGCTGGGGCGAACGGTCTCACGTCCTTCCTCGAGGCTCGTGAACGCGAGGATCTCCTCGATCATCGCCGACAGGTGCGTCGTCACCGACCGCATGCGCTCGATGATGTCGAGCTGCGGATCGCTCATGGGCCCGATGACCTGATCAGCCAGGAGCTCGTTGTAGCCGGCGAGCGCGGTGAGCGGCGTGCGCAACTCGTGGCTCATCGTGGCGAGGAAGCGCCCCTTCGCCCGGTCGGCGCTCTGCGCCTGCTGCAGCAGCAGCGACTTGTGCACCGCGAGCGCAGCGTGGTCGGACAGGAGTCGCAGCCGCTGCATGTCGCGCTCGCGGAACGGGCGCGCGCCGAGTGCCCGACCGACGGCGAGCACACCAAGCGTATCGCCGTGGGCATGGAGCGGCACGACGAGCACGGGACCGAGGGCGAGTTCGGGAACGGCGCGCTGCAGCGGACGTCCCGATCCCTTGAAGTTGTCCTCCGTCACCAACCCGCCCTGCGCCATTGCCTCGCTCATGAGCGAGCCCGTGAGCTCGAAGCAGCGCCCCCGTGCCGGTAGCAATCCGCCCGACGCCGCCACGACTTCACCCACACTGCCCGTCATTCGCATGACCGCGGCACCGGTGCCGTGACACTGGTGGGCCGCGATCTCGCACAGCGTGCGCAGCACCTCGGCCATGTCCGTCACTTCGGCCAGTCGGCGAGCGACGTCGTGCAGCGCGTCGCGATCGTCCTCCGCGTCGGCCTGCGCCTCGAGCACGAGACCGGTCGACGTTCGCCGCGCCACACAGCTCAGGCGCCGAGCATGAAGATCGGCATGCGTCGGCCGCAACTCGAGGTGCACGGCCCGCGATACCCCGTCGACGAGGGTCGCCTGCAGCTCGGTGATGCATCCCGCCGAACCCTCCTCGACCAGCGACTCGAACGACGTGTCCGCGGCGATCGGCGCACCGATCCACGCCGTCCACGATGCGTTGGCGTAGAGCACGCGCAGGTCGGAAGACAGGACGAGGACACCCGTCTCCAGACTCTCCAGCGCCGCCCATGCATTCACGTCCGCCATCGCAAGGTCGTCGAGGCTACCCGAAACGGGCGCCGAAGCGGACACCGCTGCACTGCGTCGTGCGCGCACTGGCAGTTCGTGCTCGACTCAGCTGGTATGAACGGAGGACGTGGACACTGGCATGCGCCACACGGCAGGGGCATCGACACCGCGCGGCCGATGCATGGTCGCGAGCAGGGTCGTCGCCTGCCCCTTCTCGAGGGAGGGAAGGTAGACCACGGCCGCTAATCCGCACAGGTCGCCCGGCGAGAACTCCGCAGGACGTCGCGTGAGGCTCACCGCGAGCAGCGGCACGCCGGCGAGATTCGTGTCGACCGACCAGGCGTCGAGAAACGCCGGCGTGATCAGGTCGCAATCAACCACCGCCACGTGCGGCTCGAACGCCGCCGCGTTGCTCAGCGCGTCGACTGCGCCGACCACGGGCTCGCACTCCCCACCAGCGTCGCTGAAGACGCGGCAGAGATGTTCGCTCAGGAACGCATGACGACCCACGCACAGCACTCGCATTCCGCAATATACCGCGTTCGGCCAGGGAAGTTCATTCTGGCCCATCGGGCCGCGTTCGTGCTAGGGGTGGTGACTTCGGCGCACGCCTTTCGCCGAGCCGGCGCGCCGTACGCCGTACGGCTGTCATTCACGTACGGCGAAAGGCGTGCGGCGGGTCGTGTGGGGTGCGGCGACGGGCGTACGGTGGGAATTCGGAAGGGACGGTTGGATGCCAGCGCCGCGACGGGTCTCACGCCGTCACCGAACCCAAGACCAGTTCCGAGTTCCACGCCGCACCCCGCACGCCTCTCGCCAAACCGACGCGCCGTACGCCGTACGCCGTACGCCGTCCGGCCGTCCGTCACGGTTTCCCGGTCGCCCCGTCCTACCCCGGCCCTCTAACCCCACGCTGGCTCGGCGTCTCTCCCGATGGCGGAAGCGTGAGCCGAAAGGTGCTGCCGACACCCACTTCGGACTCCACGACGAGCGCGCCGTGCAGCATCTCGGCGAGGCGGCGCGAGATTGGCAGACCGAGACCCGTGCCCTCCGTGAGCTGGGACTTCCCCAGCTGCACGAACTCGTCGAAGATCTTCTCGAGGTCGGCCTCCGCGATCCCCTCACCCTCGTCGCGCACTTCGACCACGATTCCGGCGTCGTCAGTGGGACGTGAGGTGACGTGGATCGGCTTTCCGCGCCCGAACTTGATGGCGTTGGACAACAGGTTGAGAAGGATCTGCCTCACACGACGCGGATCGCTCACGACCTTCATCGGATCACCCTCGTGCTGGAGGGCGAGCGAGGAACCGAATTGATCGGCCAGCGGACGCACCGTGATGAACAGGTCGTCGATGAGCTGCGGGAACTGCACGGGCTGCAGTCGCAGGTCGATCTTGCCCGCCTCGATCTTCGACAGGTCGAGCACGTCGTTCACCAGCTCGAGCAGGTGCTTCGCGGCCTTGTGCGTGCGGGTGATGCCTTCGGCTTGCTTCTCGTTCAGCGGCCCATAGATGTTTTCCAGCAGGAGCGTGCTGTAGCCCAGCACCGCGTTGATCGGCGTGCGAAGCTCGTGGCTCATCGAGGCGTAGAAGCGGCTGCGCGCCGCCATCGCGCGTTCCAGTTCTGCCTGTCGCGTTCCCAGCTCGTCGTTGAGTGTCTTGAGTTCGTCCATCGCCGTGGCGAGCGACTCCGCCTGCGCCTTGAGCGCCTCCTCGTTGCGGCGGCGCTCGGAGATGTCGCGCACGATGAGGGTGTATGTCTTCTTCCCGCGTACATCCAGGCAACTCGCCGTCGCCTCGATCGGAAACCGCTCGCCGGACTCGCGAAGACCGCTGAGGGACAGTACCTGCTCGAGCGCCCCACGATCGGCTTCGTTCCTCTCCTCGGTCGTAGGCAGGCTCGCGGACACACATATGCTGTCGAGCATGTCGAGGCTCAGGGCATCCGGAAAGAACTTGTTGACGCTCCCCCCCGCGGCGCTGTTCGCTCGCGCGCGAAACATGCGCTCAGCCGCCGCGTTGAACAGCGAGATCACGCCCTTCGCATCGAACACGATGATCGCGTCCATCGCCGATTCCACGATCTCCGAGAATCGTGCCTCGGACTCGTAGATCTCCCGCATGTGGCGCAGCTCGAGGTCCCGCTTCTCGCTCTCGCGGATGACATCCGCCTGCGTGACGAGCTGTCGCTGCTTCTGGTACAGGTCCACGAACACGCTCACCTTGGAGCGCAGGATATCCGGCTGGAACGGCTTGGTCATGTAGTCCACCGCGCCCACCGAGTACCCCTCGAACACGTACGCTTCGTCCTTGCTGATCGCCGTCAGGAAGATGATCGGGATGTACTTCGTGCGTTCGCGGGATTTCACCAGGCGCGCCGTCTCGAATCCGTCGATGCCCGGCATCTGCACGTCCAGCAGGATCATCGCGAAGTCGTGCGACAACAGCAGCCGCAGCGCCTCGTCACCCGAGAGGGCACGCACCAGCGTCTGGCCGAGCGGCTCCAGGATGGCCTCGAGCGCGAGAAGATTCTCCGGACGATCGTCCACCATGAGAATTTCCACGGGCGGCATGGGCCCATACATCTCTTCCATGGGCGCGCCAACAGCGTGGGTGCTCGCCTGCGAGCCCTGGGAATCCACCGTCATTCCCGCGCTCACGAATCCTCCCGTTCCGGCACGCCGGCCGGCAGGGAGCCAAGAAATGCGCTGATGCCGGCGAGCGACATGACGCGCGCGCGTGGTACCGCCTTCACCGCCGCGGCGGGCATCGTGGGGCTCTCCGAGGTTGCCGGATCCTGGATGATCGCCATCCCGCCACGGTCGGAAATCTGCCGCAACCCCTGGGACCCGTCGGCATTCGCGCCCGTCAGGACGATGCCCACCGTACGATGCCCGTAACTGTCCGCTGCTGAGCTGAACGTCACGTCGATGGACGGTCGGCTGTACCGGACAGGGGCATCGGTACTCAACGAGAAATGGCCCGGCTCCACCAGGGTGTGGTAGTCGGGAGGCGCCACGTAGATCCGCCCGTGCTCGAGTGGCATCTTGTCTTCCACCTCGCACACCTCGAGGCGCGTGTGCTCCTGGAGCAACACGCGGAGCAGATGATCAGAATCCTTG
>JBDSSY010000281.1:0-5735 GCA_039928585.1 Gemmatimonadaceae bacterium
CCGGTCGTGTCCACGCCCGCACCACGGAGAAGATCCGACACCACGATGACCTGCGTTGCCGGCGTTCCGGTCATGCCGTGGTCCGACACCAGCACGACATTCACGCTGTCGCGCAGCGGCGATACCGCGATGCTGTCCAGCAATCGCTGGAGCGCACGATCGACCGACGCAACTGCCGTTGCCGTGTTCGGCGCGTCGGGGCCATGCCGGTGCGTCGTGTCGTCGACGTCCGAGAAGTAGAGCAGCACGAGGTGTGGACGCACGATTGGCGCGAGCCGCAGCCAACCGGCCACCGCGTCCACTCGCCGGGCGTTCGGCACCGTGCCGTCATAGGCCACGAACCGACTCGGTCGCACACCGCCGATCGCCGCCTCGGACCCCGGCCAGAAGTAAGCCGCGCTGCGCACGCCATTGCGTTCGGCAGTGACCCAGATCGGCTCACCTCCGTACCAGCGTGCGTCTCGCACGGCGATCGAATCACCGACGCGGTACCAGGCTCGGCGCACCGGATCGTGAAAGGCATTCGCCACGATGCCGTGGTGGCCCGGAGAGAGCCCGGTGACGAGCGTGTAGTGATTGGGAAAGGTCTTGGACGGAAACGACGGGATGAGCGCCGTTGCGCGCATACCGCGCGTTGCGACGGACTGGAATGCGGGCGGACGATACCGATCCAGGTAGTCGTGCCGGAATCCATCGAACGAGATCAGGATGACGTACGGACGTGACCTGACCGGGGCGTCGGTGGCGGGCCGCGCCACCAGCGAGCACCCCGACGCGAGCGACAGGGCGAGAGCCGCCACTGCGAGGTGTGTCGATCGCATCGTCTCGTGGATCCCGAACCGCTCGGTGTGCGGCTAGACGGTCGCGCGCACCGTCGCCAAACGATCCGCCGCGCGCTTCAGCGTTTCGTATTTCTTGCAGAACGCGAAGCGCACCATCGTCCGGCCCAGCGACTTGTCGTGGTAGAAGCTCGAGCCGGGCACGGAGGCCACCCCGACCTCCTCACACATCCATCGCGCGAACTTCGTGTCGTCCATGTCGCTCAGTCCCGAGAAATCCGCGAGCACATAGTACGCGCCTTCGGGGTGCGTGAAGGTGAAGCCCGCGTCTGTGAGCGCGTCGCAGAGCACAGTGCGGCGTGAGCGGTAGTCGAGTGCGAGGTGGTTGTAGTAATCGGGATCGAAGTGCATGCCAACCGCACCTGCCGCCTGCAACGGCGCGGGTGCGCCAACAGTGAGAAAATCGTGCACCTTCCGGATCGCCGCCGTCTGGGCCTCCGGCGCGATGGCGTACCCAAGGCGCCAACCGGTGCAACTGAAGGTCTTGGACAGACCCGAGATGGTGATCGTGCGCCGGCGCATCTCTGGCCATGTCGCCATGACGTGATGTTCGCCAGCGTAGCGAATGTGCTCGTAGATCTCGTCAGTGATGACCCAGACGTCGTGTCGCACGCACAACTCCGCGATCGCCGTCATTTCGGCGCGTGTGAACACGCGACCGGTCGGATTGTGCGGCGTGTTCAGGATGATCGCCTTCGTCCGCTTGGTGAACGCCTTCTTCAGGCGATCGAGGTCGAGGGTCCAGTGCGGCCGCTCGAGAGGGACAAAGGTCGGGATCGCGCCGGCGAGGATGGCGTCGGGTCCGTAGTTCTCGTAGTAGGGCTCGAGCACGATCACCTCGTCGCCCGGATCGAGCAGTGCGAGGAACACGGCGGCCATCGCCTCCGTCGCACCACAGGTGACCGTGACCTCGCGGTCATGATCGACCTCCATCCCGTACCATCGTCGGTACTTTTCGGCGATCGCGATGCGGAGGGCCGAGCTACCCCAGGTGACGGCGTACTGGTTGATGTTGCCGTGGATCGCGGCGCACGCCGCCTCCTTCATCGGCTCGGGCATCGGAAAGTCGGGGAACCCCTGCGCGAGATTCACCGCTTCGTGCTGGTTCGCGATGCGAGTCATCTCGCGGATGACCGATTCCGTGAAGCTGTGCGTGCGGCGGGCGGCGAGCATGCGGGAATGGCTGAGGGTGTCGCGAAAGCTTGCGCGCGGGAACAACGAACGGCTAGGTCGGCGGTCAGGAGCCAGAAAAATCGGTACTTGGTACTTTGCACCTGGTACCAGGTACCAAGTACCAGATTGAATTACCCGGATCAGCCGTCACGGCGCTCTCCCGGAAATCATCGCCCTGCAATTCGCGCCAGGGCAGCGCGAATCAGCTCCGGCGCCGACATTCCCTTCGCGCCGCCGTCGATCGCGCCGCGCACCGCCTTCTCGGCATCGACAGTGGAATAGCCGAGCGACACGAGCGCCCGGATCGCGTCGTCGGTCCCGGGCGCCCCCGGTCGGCCGACGCCTGCCGCGGTGCCGGACGCCTGCAACTGGTCCAGCTTGTCGGCAAGGTCGAGGATGAGCTGCTCCGCCTTCTTGCGTCCCACGCGCGGTACGGATTGCAGCGTCGCCACGTCCTTCTCGCGAATGGCGCGCACGAGTCGGTCCGCCGTGAGCGATGACAACAGGCCCAGCGCCAGGGCCGGCCCCACCCCTTTCGCGCCCAGCACTTTCTGGAAAACGCGCCGCTCGTACACCGTGACGAAACCGAACAATTGCCAGCCATCTTCCTTCACGACCAGGTACGTGTGCAGCATGCAGCGCTCCCCCGTTTTCGGCAGCGCCTCGTACACGTTGAGCGGACAGGCCAGCTCATAGGCCACTCCGCCGTCGGTGAGGACCTCGACGCGGTCGAGCTCCTTCGTCAGCAAGAGGCCGGCGACCTGGACGATCATGTGCGGGCGGTGCTCGGCGAGACGTTGAACGGAGACGCGGTGCTGGCCGGGCGTGACGGCTCGCGCACGCGGCCACCCGCATCGATGCGCGGCAGCGATGCGCTCATCAGGCACGCCAGTGCGGCCGCCACACCGTCGGCCGCGTCGGACGGCTGCGGAGCACTCTTCAGTCGCAGCAGCTTCGTGATCATGAATTGCACCTGCTCCTTCGTCGCGCCACCCGAGCCCACCACCGCCTTCTTGATCTCCGCGGGTGCATATTCGTTCACGACGAGTCCATGCTGGGCGGCTGCCAGCAGGATGACCCCGCGTGCATGCCCCAGCACCACCGTGGTTCGCACGTTGCGCGCGTAGAACACGTCTTCAACCGAGAGCGCGTCCGGACTGTGACGCGCGATGAGTTCGACGATGCCTTCGTGGATCTCGAGTAGACGTGTCGGCAGGGGATCGCGGGCGCGCGTGCGGATGACGCCGCACTCCACGAGCACGGGCGTGCTGGCGCCGCCGCCACGGACGACGCCATAGCCCGTGTTCGCCGTGCCCGGATCGATGCCGAGTACGAGCAGGTGCGCCGCCTGGATAGAGGTCTAGAGGTCCGCCAGTTCGGCGTCGTCGATGTCGAAATTGGCCCACACCTTCTGTACATCGTCCAGCTCCTCGAGCGCGTCGATGAGCTTGAACAGCGCCTCGACATTCTCGCGGCCACTCACCGGAACCGTGGTCTTCGGCACCATCGCAAGCTCCGCGTCGGTGGGCACGATGCCCTTCGCCTCGAGCGCCGACTTGACGGCGTGAAACGATGCCGGGTCGGTCGTCACGACGTACACGTCGTCCTCTCGGCGAAAATCCTCGGCGCCGGCGTCGAGCGCTGCCTCGAGCGTGGCGTCCTCGTCGCCATGCACGGCCACGTCGATGGTCAGCTGTCCTTTCTTCTCGAACATGAAGGCCACGGAATTCGGCGTTCCCAGATTTCCGCCGGCGCGCGACATCTTGTGCCGCACATCGGCCACCGTCCGGGTCGGGTTGTCGGTCATGGCGTCGATGATCAGTGCTACGCCGCCCGGCCCATATCCCTCGTACGTCACTTCCTGGATCGCCTCGCCCGCCAGGTCACCCGTTCCCTTCTTGATCGCCCGCTCGATGTTGTCCTTGGGGAGCGACTTCGAGCGGCCTGCGTCGATCGCCAGGCGCAGTCGTGCATTCGCCGATGGATCGCCGCCCCCGAGCTTGGCGGCCATCATGATCTCTCGAATCAACTTCGTGAAGAGCACACCACGCTTGGCGTCGGTCGCCGCCTTGTAGTGCTTGATGTTCTTCCATTTACTGTGGCCGGCCATGCGGAGCTCGTCGCGGGGAATGTCGATCGTCGTCGAGGATCGTGCGCAGGTCAATATAGGTTCCGCCTGAGCGGTTGGGAGCCTCGCAGGTACCCTATCGGTCAGGGTCGAGCATGTCCTCGAAGCGCATCCACTGCGCGTAGAAATACAGGTCCACGTAGCCGGTTCCGCCGTTTCGATTCTTGCGCACGAGTAGCTCCGTCGCACCCTCGATGCCGCGAGCGCTGTCGTACATTCCCTCCCGAAAGAGCGCCAGCACAACGTCGGCGCGCTCCTTCACGGCGCCGAGTGCGCCGAAGTCGTCCAGCAGGGGCCGGCGGTCGTCGCGCTGGCCCAGGTGCGGCAAGGGAGCCGTGAGGACGATCGCCACCTTCGCATCGAGCGCGAGCTGCTTCAGTGCGCGCACCGCGACTCCCTCTTCTTCGACTCCAGTGCGATCGCCGGGCAGAAGCGCCTCCAGCCCATCGATCACGATCAGCTCGACCCCGCGTATCGCGCGCACCTCTTCCGCTATCGCCCCCACGCCGCCGATGGGGACGCGCTCGATCATCGGTAGCACGTCACGGAGGCGAATCGCTGCAGCACCAACCCCTGAGCGCGTGGTCTCGTCGAGCGTGCCGCGCCGCAGGTCGTCGATCCGGGCCCGTCCCTCGATCGCCAACGCACGCTCGAGCACGCGCTCCACCATCATCTCACCCGAATAGAACAGGGTGGAGCGACCGAGCTGAGCCACCCTCAGCGCCACCGCGAGGCTGAGCGCGCTCTTTCCGCTGCCCACGTCACCGCCAAGGACGACAAGATCGCCACGACGGAACCCGCCGCCGAGCAACTTGTCCAGGCTGGAAAACCCCGACGGGACGGTATCGGCGGACGGAGCCCCATCGGCTACGGCATCGACGCGGCCCATGAGGAGCGACAGGGGTGAGATGTCGGCGCCGCGCGGCATCGTGAAAGATATGATTTGTCGAAGGAGGGGCAAGGAACATTCTGCCGAGTCGCGCCTTACCCTCGCAGCAGGACGGCCAGTGACTCGAGCTCGGTGACCGAGCCAGCGTCCAGGTAGGCGGCCCCCGCTACCGCCAGCTCCGCGACCGCTTTCCCCACCGCGCCGGGCGGACCGTCCGACGACGTTTCCACACATCGCAGCAGTGGACCGCGGACGAGCATCGGCAGGGCGAGAGTGCCCAGCCAAGCCTTGGCACCAACCGCTCGAGCCGACCGCGCGATCCCGTCAGAGTCGGACGATTGGTCCGTGCAGTCCACGGCAAGCCGCGCGGCCACGAAGCAGGCGAGGGCCACCTCCCGAGCGCCGCCGATCGGCGCGCGACCCGCCAGGCTGGCCAGATGCGGAAACGGGAACGCGGGCGCAGACAGCGCGTATGGCGGTAGTGGGAGAGGCACGGAGCAAATGTGGCGCATCGTCTGGCGAGCGGACAGTGTACGGAGAGCGCCGCCTGCTCCGCATCGCGACCCCGCTGCGTCGCTCCGCCCGGACACCGGTGCTACGTTTACGAGATGCCGCACCAGGCCAAGGCCGTCCTCTGGGTCGACGACGAGGCAGAACTGCTCGAGCCCCATCGCATCTTCTTGCGGGACAAGGGGTTCGAAGTCGA
>JBDSSY010000282.1:0-3200 GCA_039928585.1 Gemmatimonadaceae bacterium
AAGGCTCGGGACGGTCGCCGCGAGACGACGGCGGCGTGTCTCCGTGTCCACGCTCCGATCGGGTCATGCGGCTCCGCGCTGGCTCCTCACGATGACCCTGCCGCGAGGCGTGCACGACAGAATCGGATACCTCGTACTCCTCGTCGTCGTCGTCATCCTCGCCTTCCGAGAGGTCGTACGGCAGTGTTGGTTGCCGCCGCTCGAACAGTCCCGAGAAGATCCATCGCGCCAGCCCCCACGCGATGTACAGCAGCGCGATCGGAAAGAAGTACTCCAGCCGGCGGGAGAGCAGCAGCGCGATAGCGCCCAGCACCAGAAGCGACGCCCCGATGGCGCGCAGGCTGCGGAACCCGGTCCGCGGAAAGGAGGGAAAGGGAATGTTGCTGATCATCAGTCCCGACAGCACCACCATCAGGTACCGGAGCAGCACATGCCACTTGAGGTCCGCAATCGCGCCGTAGTTGTACAGCGAGGACTGACTGAACCAGTAGTACGACGCCAACGTGATCCCCGCCGCCGGACTCGGCAGACCCTGGAAATAGGTCTTCGCCGTACCCGCCTGTTCGATATTGAAGCGGGCGAGCCGGAGGACGGCACACGCCGCGAAAATGAAAACCCAGACCCAGTCCCAGCCATCGCGGTTGAGCACCGCGAAGTACATGATCAACGCCGGCGCAAGGCCGAAGGTGATCGCGTCGACGAGTGAATCGAGCTCCTCGCCGAACTCGCTGCCGGCATTCGTCGCGCGAGCCACGCGCCCGTCGAGCGCGTCGCAGATGCCGCCCAGCATCACGTACACGCCAGCCGCCGTGAACTCCAGCCGCGACGCGGCGATGATCGCGAAGACGCCGAAGAACAGATTGCCGAGCGTCAAACCGCTCGGGAACAGGATGACGGCGCGACGCATGTTCGGGCGGCGCATGGGACGGCGAAGGGAAGGCGTCATCGCGCTGGCATCTCCGCGATCACCGAGGTGCCGGCAACCGTCATGTCCCCGATCTTCACGCGCACGACGGCGTCAAGGGGCATGAACACGTCGACGCGTGAGCCGAAACGGATCAATCCCATCCGCTGCGCCTGTTCGACCGTTTCACCTTCCTTGCTGTACGTCACGATCCGGCGCGCGATGAGGCCCGCGATCTGCCGCATGAGGATCCGGCCGCTCGCTGTCTCGATGCCGACGGACATCTGCTCGTTCTCGAGACTCGATTTTTCGATAGCGGCGTTGAGGAACTTGCCCGGATTGTACTTGACGTAGCGTACAGTGCCACTCACCGGATAGCGGTTCACGTGCACGTTGAAGACGTTCATGAAGATCGACACGCGCCTCGTGCGTCCGCGCATGAACGCGGGCTCCTCGACTTCCTGGATCAGGACGACCTTGCCGTCGGCCGGTGCGATGAGCATCCGGTCACCGCGCGGTCCAGTGCGTTCGGGATCGCGGAAGAAGTACGCGACCCACAGGGCGACGATGATCAGCACGAACGCGAGCAGCCAGAGCGGCCAGGACCGTCGGTTGAGCGCGACGGCAAACGTTCCGGCGGCGATGAGGGCGGCAATCGCGATGAAGACGAATCCTTCGCGGGCGAAGCTCACTGGCGTGGGGTCAGAGGACGGAAAGGGGAAGCGGCGCACCCGTCAGGCGCGCGAACGCATCCAGGTAGCGAGCGCTCGTCGCGGAGACCACGCGATCGGGAAGCGCTGGTGGCGGTGCCTCGCCATTCCAGCGTCCGCCGCGTCGTTCGACGTCGAGATGATCGCGGAGCGGTTGCTTGTCGAAACTTGGTTGCGGCCCACCCGGCGCGTACCGCTCAGCCGCCCAGAAGCGGGAGCTGTCGGGGGTGAGTACCTCATCGATCAGGGTGATCGCGCCATGGCGATCGCGCCCGAACTCGAACTTCGTGTCGGCGATGATGATCCCGCGTGCCAGGGCAAGGTCGCGACCGCGCGCATACACGAGTCGGCTCAGCCGCTCGAGCGTGGACGCCACCTCGTGCCCCAGCTGGCGCGCCACGTCGGCGACGGTGATGTTCTCGTCGTGCCCGTGCTCCGCCTTCGTCGCGGGGGAGAAGCGCGGCGGATCGAACCGATCGCTCTCGCGAAGTCCGTTCGGAAGCGACTCCCCGGCCAGCGTGCCGTGGGCCGCGTATTCCTTCCACGCCGAACCGCTCAGATATCCGCGCACCACACACTCGACCGGAAAAACATCCGTCCGCACGCACAGCATCGCGCGGCCCGCGATGTCGGCGCGATGCGGAGCCAGTGAAGGCACTGCGGCGATGATGGAGTCCGTGTCGTCCTCGAGCATGTGATGCGCCACGAGGCCGCCGAGTTGACGCAGCCACCATGCGGTCAATTGGGTGAGCACGGCGCCCTTGTGCGGGACTCGCTCCTGCATGACGACGTCGAACGCGCTCACCCGGTCGCTGGCGACGAGCAGCAGACGGTCAGCATCCACTTCGTAGACGTCGCGCACCTTGCCTGTCCGGAGCAATGTCAGCGGCAACGGGCCAACGGCGGACGCCATCATACGCGCACGTCGTCCGCGACGGGGTCCGCATGGGACGCACCGGCGAGCAGCGGGGCGACCACCTCGTCCAGAAACTCGTCGACCTGCTCCGGTGCACGACCGACGAAGCGCCTGGGGTCCATGGCCCGATCCAGTTCGTCGCGCGACACATCGAACGCGTCGTCGGCGGCGATGCGGTCAAGCAGGTCGTTGTGCGCTGCGCCGTCCTTGAGCGCGCGTGCAGAATCGATGCTGTACTTCCGGATGCGCTCGTGCGCGTCCTGGCGATCGCCGCCGGCGCGCACGGCGCGCACGATCAATTCCTCGGTGGCCATGAAGGGCAACTCGTCCATCAACCGTCTCCGAATGCGGGCCGGATGCACCTCCAGGCCGGCAGCGACGTTCTCCATCAGCCCGAGGATGGCATCCGTCGCGAGAAAGCACTCGGGGATCGCCAAACGACGATTCGCCGAATCGTCCAGTGTCCGCTCGAAGAACTGGACGCTGTGGGTCTGGTTCGCGTTCGGCTCCAGCGAGCCGACGAATCGTGCGAGCGACGCGATGCGCTCCGAGCGCATCGGATTCCGCTTGTACGCCATCGCCGACGAGCCGATCTGCTCGCGCTCGAACGGCTCCTCGATCTCGCCGAACGCCTGCAGCATCCTGACGTCGGCGCTGAACTTGGCGGCGC
>JBDSSY010000283.1:0-2512 GCA_039928585.1 Gemmatimonadaceae bacterium
GGTCACCGCCAACCTCAGGACGCTGCGCGACGTGCCGCTGCGACTGCGCGGCGACGACGTGCCGCCGTTGCTCGAGGTCCGCGGCGAGGTCTACATGCCGTTTGCGGGTTTCGAGGCCATGAACGCCGAGCGAGTCGCTGCCGGTGAACCGGTGTACGCCAATCCGCGGAACACGGCCGCCGGTGCGCTCCGGCAACTCGATCCATCGATTACCGCGCGACGGCCGCTGCGGTTCTTCGGCTATACGGTCGCCGCGCCCGCCGGCATCGCGCTGCCATTCGACACGCAGTGGGCGCTCCTCGCGACGCTCGAGCGGTGGGGGATTCCCGTCGCGCCGCACCGTACGCGCTGCGCCACGCTCGACGATGTGCACGAGTGGTCGCGCGATGTGGAGCAACGCGTGCGCGCCGATCTCGACTTCGCCATCGACGGCGGCGTCGTCAAGGTCGACAGCCTGCGATTGCAGGACGAGCTGGGCGTGATCGGCGGACGAGAGCCTCGATGGGCGATCGCCCGCAAGTTCGCCCCCGACATCGCCGAGACGACGCTGAAGGACATCCGGGTCAACGTGGGCCGTACCGGCTCCCTCAATCCGTTCGCCGTGCTGGAGCCGGTGGAGATCGGTGGCACCACCGTGCAGCTCGCGACCCTGCACAACTTCGACCTCATACTCGCGAAGGATCTTCGCGTGGGCGACATCGTGCAGGTGAAGCGCGCCGGTGACGTGATTCCGCAGGTGATCGGACCCGTACCGGAGCGGCGCGATCCCAAGCATCCGCCGCGGAAGACGCGCGTCCCGACCACGTGTCCGTCGTGCGGCACGCCGGTCGAGCGTGACGAGGAGGAAGTCGCGATCTATTGTCCGAACGTCGCCTGTCCCGACCGGCAGCTCGAGGCGATCGTGCATTTCGCGTCGCGTGGTGCGATGGACATTCGAGGATTGTCGTACGCGCGCATCGAGCAGTTCATCGCTGCATCGCTCGTGCACGACGTCGCGGATCTGTACGCGCTGGAGGTGGCGCAACTCACGGCGCTCGACCGATTCGCACAGAAGTCGGCGGTCGCCCTCGTCGACGCGATAGAAGCGTCGAAGGCGCAGCCGCTGTCGAGACTCCTGTTCGGCCTGGGCATCCGGCATGTGGGACAGACGGCCGCGCAACTACTCGCACGACACTTCGGTTCGATGGACGCGCTCGCCGGCGCGAGTCTCGAGGACATCCGCGCCATCCGAGGCATCGGCGATGGAATCGCACGTGCCGTCGCGGCGTTCGGCGAGGACGCGTCTGCGCGCGAGCTCGTACGAAAGCTTGGCCGAGCCGGTGTCTCGATGACCGAGCCGCGAGCTGTCGCTTCTGGCGGCGCACTCACGGGAATGACCTTCGTCGTCACAGGCACGTTGCCCACGCTGTCACGATCTGACGCCACGGAGTTGATCGAGTCGCAGGGCGGTCGGGTCACGAGTGGGGTATCGAAGGCGACGACCGCCGTCGTGGCGGGCGAGGAGCCGGGCAGCAAGCTGGACAAGGCACGTGTCCTCGGCATAGACGTGATCGATGAAGCCGAGTTGCGACGTCGTGCTGGCGCGACAGCGGATCTTCCGACGTGACGCCTTCGACACTCGATCAGTCCTCCGAACCAACTACCTTCAGGCACCCATGACGATCGATCTCAGCGGAAGCGGCATGCTCGCGATCACGCGCGACGCGCTCACGGCGCTGCGCGCGGCCCTCGTGCGCGATACCGGCCCCGCCGCCGCCGGATACCTCCAGGAGGCCGGCTATGCCGGCGGCGGTGCGCTGTTCGATGCGTTTCGTCGATGGCTTGACTCACGAGGAGCCGGAGAACCGGAGTCGCTGCCGGTCGAGATCTTCCAGGAGGAGAGCGCAGAGTTCTTTCGTCGCGCGGGGTGGGGATCCCTGCAGGTGGGGGCATTGCACGATATGGTCGCTACACTCGACTCGTCGGACTGGGGAGAATCCACGCCGGAGAGCGCGCTCGAGCAGCCGGGATGCCACCTCTCCGCTGGAATGTTCGCCGATTTCTTCGGGCGCGTGGCGGACGCACCGCTCGCGGTCATGGAGGTGGAGTGCCGGTCCGCCGGAGCGGACCGCTGCCGATTCCTGCTCGGCAGCACTGACGTCATGCAGGCCGTCTACGAGCAGATGAGTCAGGGCACGGGCTACGCCGACGCCGTGGGGGCGTCGGCGTAGCGCGACGCATCAGCCTCCGATCGTCTCACGATAGAGCGGGTTCGGCACCAACTCGCCTTCGAACAGCACTTCGCGATCCCACGGCAGCACGATCGTGCTTTCCGTGGCCAGCGCATGATAGTCGGGCTCGTATGTGCCGGTGCGGAATGCGACGGCGGTCCGCACTTCCGCAGCGCCCGCGTTCACGACGGCGCTCACGGCGAGCCGCATCGTTGCACCGGAATCGCAGGTCTCGTCCACCAGCAACACGCGCTTGCCCCGCACCCCGCCCGGAACGGCGCCGAAGATGGCCGGCGTATCAC
>JBDSSY010000284.1:0-6182 GCA_039928585.1 Gemmatimonadaceae bacterium
TCGCTCGCGCGCCAGCGCAAGCGCGCGGAGCGTCACACCGAACTCACGGCGCGGCGCTTCACCGTGGAACTCACGCTCGCTGCGCGCTCGATGGACGCATGGCACGACGAGCTGGCGCGTCTCCAGACCCGCATGGGGGAGTTGCGCGAATTGCTGCCGGCTGCCGATGCCGGCACGCGCGCCGCCGAACTGGCACGCGATGCCGTGCAGGAAGCGCGCGCCGCCGCGGAAGCACGACGCAACGAGCTGTCGCGTGCCGCGAATGCGCAGCGCGAGCAGGTGCAGAACATCCGAGCGGAAATGGCGGTGGCCGAGGAGCGGCAGCGCAACGCCACGGCGCGACGGCAGCGCGCCGAGGCCGAGGCATCGACGGGTGAGGCGAGTGGCGCGCGCATTACGCTCGAGCGTGACGCCGCGGCACTCGAGCATGGCGAGATGCAGTCCTCGCTGGAAGGCGCGGACGCGGAACTAGCGCGGCATCAGGAGGCGGAGAACGAGGTGCGCCGAGTCGTGACCGACGCGCGGCAGCAGGTCAACAACGCGGAGCGCGAACTTCGCGGCCTCCAGGATCGCGCGCGGCGCATCGAGCACGATCGCGAGCGCGCCGCGCGCGAGCTCGACGAAGTGCGTCAACGGGGTGGTGCACTGGAGGGTGAGCGCGCGGTGCTGGGCGACGCGCTGACGCTGGCACGCCGCGAGCACGACGAGTCTCGCGCCGCGGCCGACAGCGCGTCGGCCGTCGCGAGCGCAACCGCTGCGCAGCTCGAAGCGGCGCGCGTGTCGGATCGTGAGGCGCGCGAGGGTGAATCCGTGGCGCGTGGAGCGCGCATCCGAGCCGACGACGCGTTGTCCACCCTGCAGGGCCGCGTGAACGCGCTCGAGCAGCTGGAACGCGATCGTGTTGGGCTCGCGCCCGCCGCCTCCGCGCTCCTGCGCGCCAGGCAGCGATTCGGTGACGGCGCGGTGCTGGGGCCACTCTCCGATTTCATTGGCGCCGATCAGGGCTCGGCCGCGCTGGTGGAGAAGTTCCTCGGCAACTCGGTCCACGCAGTGCTCGTTCGCGATTCGGCCGCGGCCGACGCGGTGCGGGTCTGGCACGCGTCGGTGAATCCGGGGCCCCTGCTGTTGCTCCCCGTCGATGCGATGCGTGAGGATGCGGCGGGGACACCGATGCCGGGTGCGCTCGCCCATCTGGTCAATGCGTCGGCGCCGGCCCGCGCGTGGGTCCGCAACCTGCTTGGCCACGTCCACGCGATGGACGATGGCCGCGCGTTCGTGGACGCGCGCGGTGCGATGTGGTTGCCGGGGACGGCGGCCGGACCGGGACCGTTGCGGAGGCGCGCCGAGCTGGCGGGGCTTCGGGAACAGCTCGTGTCGCTCCGGACGACTCGCGAGCAGGCGATCCGCACGGCCGACGCGATGCGAGTCGCGCTTGCCGCCAGCGAGCGCACCGTCCTGGAGGCGACCGAGGCAGCGCGCGCCGCGCAGCAGCGCATGCGCGGTTCGGCTGAGCAATACACCGAACTCGCTCGGCGCGTGGCTCGCGTGGAGAAGGAGTCGGGAGAGGCGTCGGCGCTCGCGGAACGGCTCTCGGCGCGCGTCGCGGAGCTCGGTGAGCGACTCGCCGCGCTCGACACGGACGCCGCCGCGCTCGGCGAGCAGGCCAACGGCATCGATGCGGCCATCGCGGACGCGCGCGGGCGTGCGACGACGGCGGAGCAGCACCAGGATGAAGCGCGCGATCTGCGCACGAAGTGGCAGGTGGCGCGGGCGGAAGCGCGTGCACGGGCGGACATGGCGATGGATCGGCAGCGGCGCCTGACGCAGGAAGCCGCCACTGCCGCGCAGCGCCTCGGGCAATTGCGTGACGAGCTGCGTGAACTCACACGCTCCGATGCAGTGCTGGCCGATCAGCTGACGACGTGGTCGACAGAGTTGGCATCGCGGGAGTCGACGCTTGCCGCGGGCGAGTCGAGTCTCGCGAGCGCGGAGGCAAGCGTCCGCGCGGCTGATGACGCGTTCGTCACCGCAGACCATGCACTGAGCGAAATTCGACGCCGGTCCATCGCGGTGAGCGACGAGCTGCACCACGCCGAACTACGCTTCACCGAGCTCTCCGGTCGCCGCACTGCCATTCGCGAGCGACTCGAGACGGAATGGAAGCGCTCGCTCGACGCGATGCTGGCGGAGATGCCACCGGTCGACATCGACGACGCGTCGCTCCAGGCGGAAGCATCGGAGCTGCGACGCCAACTCGACCAGCTCGGCCCGGTGAACGCGCTGGCGATCGAGGAGCACGACGAGACGGCGCAGCGCCACGACTTCCTCGTCGTGCAGCGTGCCGATCTCGCCGATGCCAAGGCGTCGCTGCTCCAGGCGATCAAGGAGATCGACGCGACGGCGCGCGACCTGTTCCTCGCCACCTTCGCGCAGGTGCGTGAGAATTTCCGCACGATCTTCATGGCGCTTTTCGGGGGAGGCGAGTGCGACCTCCGTCTCGAAAATCCCGATGCCCCGCTCGACTGCGACATCGAGATCCACGCGTCGCCGCGCGGCAAGAAGACGCAGCGCATCAACCTGCTGTCCAGCGGAGAGCGCGCCCTCGTCGCGCTGTCGCTGCTGTTCGGCATCTTTCTCACCAAGCCTAGCCCGTTCTGCCTGCTCGACGAGGTGGATGCGCCGCTCGACGACGCCAACGTAGGGCGATTCGTTCGCATGCTCAACCAGTTCAAGAGTCGCACGCAGTTCATCGTCATCACGCACAATCCGCGCACGACGACCGAGGCCGCCGATGCGGTCTATGGCGTGACGATGCAGGAGCCGGGTGTGTCGTCGCTCGTCAGCGTGCGCATGCGCGGACCGGCCACGGAAGCCGAGCCGGTGCCGCTCGTGGCCGAGCGTGAACCGGAGCCGGCCGGCGCCACGTCGTGACGGCGACGACGCGTTCCTGATGCGCCTCACGACACTCGGCACGGGGACCGTCTCGCTCTCACCCTCACGCGTCTGTGCCGGCCATCTCGTGCAACGCGGCGCGGTGCAGCTGCTGCTGGACTGCGGGAGCGGGGTGGCGCATCGGCTGGTGCAGCAGCACCTGGATTGGGCTGGCATCACGCATGTCGCCTTCTCGCATTTTCACACCGATCACATCAGTGATTTCGCGACGCTCGTGCAGGCGTGGCGATACGGGCAGCTTCCCCCTCGCGCGGCCGAACTCGTGGTGATCGGTCCGGTGGGTACGGTGGACCTGCTGCGCCGGATGGCGGATCTGCACGGCGAGTGGTTGCGTCACCCTGGTTTTCCCATCGCCGTCATCGAGCTCGCGCCCGGCGCGACGCACGATCTCGGCGACGGCATGGCAATCGGCTGCATCAAGGTTCCGCACACGGACGAGAGCGTGGCGTATTCCATCAACGCCGGGGGCCGGCGCATCGTGTACACCGGAGACATGGGCTACGACCCGATGTTCGCCGAATGGGCACGAGGTGCGGACGTGCTGCTGTGCGAATGCTCGCTGCCGGAGGAGCTTGCGATCGATTCGCATCTTACGCCGGCGCGCTGTGGCGCGCTCGCCGCGGCGGCACTCCCGAAGCACCTCGTCCTTACCCATTTCTACACGCCGGTCGAGCACACGGACATCCGTGGTGCCATTTCCGCACATTATCCCGGGCCGATCTCGCTCGCCGAGGACGGCTCCACTTTCGAGATCGAGGAAGGCTGATGCTGGTGGTCATGAATCACGATGCGACGCGCGAACAGGTCGCGCGCGTAGTTGAGCTGATCGAGGAGATGGGTTACCAGGCGCGCCCCATGCCGGGCGCACAGCGCACGTCGGTCGGTCTGGTGGGCAACGATGGCCGTGTGGATGGCTCGCGGCTCGAAGCGCTGGATGGCGTGGCCGACGTGATCCACGTGTCCAAGCCGTACAAGCAGGTGTCGCGCGAGTGGCGGCCCGAGAACACCCTCGTCACCATCGCACCCGGCGTGGTGTTCGGCGGGGCGCAGATCCCGATCATCGCGGGGCCCTGCTCGGTGGAATCTGCGGAGCAGATCGTGCTCGCGGCGCAACAGGTGCGCGAGGCCGGTGGTGCGGCGCTGCGCGGTGGTGCCTACAAGCCTCGCAGCTCACCCTACTCGTTTCAGGGACTGGGGCCGAAAGGGCTCGAGCTCCTGGCGCTCGCGCGGCGTGAAACCGGGCTGCCCATCGTCACCGAGGCGCTCGACGACGAAGGCGCGCATCTGGTGGCGGAGGTCGCCGACTGCATCCAGGTCGGCGCGCGCAACATGCAGAACTACTCCCTGCTCCGGACGGTTGGCCGAATCGGCAAGCCGGTGCTGCTGAAGCGCGGCATGTCGGCCACGATTACCGACCTCCTCATGAGCGCAGAATACATCCTGGCCGAAGGCAATTCGCAGGTCATTCTGTGCGAGCGAGGGATACGCAGTTTCGATCCGTCCACGCGCAACCTGTTCGACCTCACGGCAATCCCGCTGGTGCAGAAATTGTCGCACCTGCCGATGGTTGCGGATCCCAGCCACGGGACCGGCCTGCGCGACAAGGTGCTGCCCATGGGTCGCGCGGCCATCGCGGCGGGAGCGGATGGGCTGCTCGTCGAGATGCACCCGAATCCGGAGCGCGCGTTGTCCGATGGCGGCCAATCGCTTCATCCCGAGCAGTTCGTGCGACTCGTGCGGGAGGCGCGCGCGATCGCGGAGGCCATCGGTCGGTCCATCACACCCGCGCCATCCCGCTCGGGAGGGATCGCCGCTGGTTCGCGCGGGTAGACCATGAGGACTGCACGCACCCTCGCACGGAGCACGTCATGATCAGCACTCGTCGACTCGGCATCGCCATCGCGCTCGCGAGCTCGCTCGCCACCTTCGTGGCGGCACCGCTCTCGGCCCAGCCCCGTGACCATCTCGATCGCGCTGTGACAGCGTGGGCGAAGGTGAAGACGGTGCGCGCGACCTTCGAGCAGTCGATCGTCAATGCGCTCACGGGCAATACACTCACCGCGACCGGCGTCTACCAGCAGCAGCGTCCCGGCAAGCTTGCCGTGACGTTCGACAATCCTGCGACGGATCGCATCGTTGCCGATGGGAAGTACGTGTGGTTGTACCTGCCGTCCAGCGCGCCGGGACAGGTCATCCGCTCGGCGCTCGGCAGTGGAGGCACCGGCACGGTAGACCTCACCGCGCAGTTCCTCACCGCGCCCAGAAAGCGCTACATTGTCAGCGCTGCCGGCACGCGCGTCGTGAGCGGACGCGCCACTCACGCGTACTTGCTTGTGCCGCGCGCCTCGCGCGACGCCATGTTCACGACGGCCACCGTGTACATCGACGACCGCGACGCGACCGTCCGCCAGTTCGAGGTCACCGACAAGAGCGGCCTGCAGCGCAAAGTCCGTCTTACCTCGTTCCGCACGAACGTGCCGGTAGACGCTTCGGCGTTCGTCTTCACGCCGCCCAAGGGGACTCGCGTGGTGGAGCAGTAAGGGCGGGCTGGCGGCAGCGCCACCGGGACGATATCCGTTAGTCGCGGCGGCGCCGCTGCGTTCTGCCGTCTTCGTCCCCTGTACACCATGAACGCGCCCGACTCCTACGACGCTCTCGCGGCTTCCATCGAGCGCGTTCTCCGCACCGACATCGCGCCGCCGGGTTCGGCGACGCAACTCGCGGGGTCGATCGATCGCATCATGCGCGACGAGGCGACCGCCGGAGAGCTTCGACTCGGCTACGTGCGGCTGATCGTTGTCGCGCCATTCGTCGTGGCGACCGGCGCGATGCTGTTCGGCGCCGCATCGAAAGGCGGCCCGAGCGCGACGGGAATGTCCGCGGGCATGCCTGTGTCGCTTGGCCTTGCGTGGCTCGCCGCGTCCGCAGCGTTGGTGGTCGCGCTGCGCCGAGGCTGCTATCGTCGGTGGCTGCCGCACGTCGTGCCGATCGTCGACGCGGTGGTCATCCTCGCTGCATTCGTCGCAACCTGGAGCGTCAGCGCCGCTACAGGCGCGTCGCCCATGGCGCTCGTGGGCTACGTCACGGCGCTCTGCGCGTTCGTCAGCCTGTCGGGGGCGCTGCGACTATCGCGGTGGTCGGCGCGGGCGGGGACGGCGCTCGCGCTCGCGGTCTTCCTGCTCGCGTCCTTCGTGATGCGACTCGACGCGCTCGCCTCCGCTGGCATCGCG
>JBDSSY010000285.1:0-4235 GCA_039928585.1 Gemmatimonadaceae bacterium
TGCACGTCCGTGATGCCTTTCACCTTCCGCGCCGCCTTGATGATCTTCTGGAGGTGCGCGAGGTTCTCGACTTCCACCAGCACGGCGCCGGACGCTCGACCATCCGCCGTCTTCAGCTCCATGCTCCGGATGTTCGTACCCGACTCGCTCACCGCCGCAGCCACATCCGCGTACAGGCCGCGACGGTCGTTGCCCTCCAGCGCCAGGCGGACGGTGAACCGCTCACCCTCGGCTTCCTGCCAGTCGATCTCGAGCCGGCGCTCCGGCTCGTGCGCGAGGAAGAGCAGATTGGGACAATCAGCCCGATGGATGCTCACGCCGCGTCCGCGGGTCACGTAGCCGGTCACGGGATCACCGGGGACAGGTTGGCAGCATTGGGCGTACCGCACCATCAACCCATCGACGCCCTGGATGCGCACACCCTTCGTGCCGCGCACCCGGTCCACCAGCCGGTCCACGAACGTCGGCTTGACCGGCTCCTTGTCGACGTAGTCGGGGAAGAGGTGCTTGAGCGCCAGCCCGACGTTGACGTCCCCCTGCCCGATCGAGGCGTACAGATGCGTGGCGTCGGTGAGCGAGAGCTCCCGCGCCGCCGTCGTGAGCGTCGCCTCCTCGGGCCTGATGAGCCGACGCCGCTTGAGCTCGCGCTCGAGAATGTCCTGCCCGAGCTTCACCGACGAGGCGTGCTCTTCGTGGCGGAGCCACTGCCGGATCTTGTGCCGCGCGCGGCCCGTGCGGACGTGCGCGAGCCAGTCGCGGCTGGGTTTCGCCGATGGCGACGTGATGATCTCGACCTGCTCCGAATTCCGGAGCGCTCGCGAGAGCGGGGCGATGCGCCCGTTGATCTTCGCGCCGTTACAGTGAAGGCCGACCTGCGAGTGCACCGCAAACGCGAAGTCGATTGGTGTCGCGCCCTTCGGCAACTGAATGACGTCGCCGTTCGGGGTGAAGACGAATATTTCGTCGGCGTAGAGATCGAGCTTCAGAAACTCCAGGAACTCATCGGGCGTCTTCGCGTCCAGCTGGAGCTCCAGGATCTGCCGGAACCACGTGAGGTGGCGATCCAGCTCGTCGCCACTCTTCGCATCTTCCTTGTACAACCAATGCGCGGCGATGCCGAAGTCGGCGGTGCGGTGCATCTCCTTGGTGCGGATCTGGATCTCGTACAGCTGCCGTCCCGGTCCGAACACGGTCGTGTGCAGCGACTGATATCCGTTCGACTTCGGTTGTGCCACGTAATCCTTGATGCGCTCCTGCACCGGCGTCCAGCCCTCGTGGATGATGCCGAGGGCGTGATAACAGTCGGGCACGGAGTTGACGAGCACGCGGATCGCCAGGAGGTCGTAGATCTCCTCGTACGGCTTCTCCCGCTGCTTCATCTTCTTGTAGATCGACCACAGATGTTTCGGACGCCCCGTGACCTCGACATCCCGGATCCCCGCCTTCTCGAGCTCCGCTTCCAGCGGGTCACGCAGTGACGCGATGAGCGCCTCACGCTCTCCCCGCTTCTGCGCCACCTTCTTCGCCAGCAGCTTGTATTCGTCACCCTCGAGGTGCTTGAACGCGAGATCCTCGAGCTCCCAGCGCATCTTGGCCATGCCGAAACGATGCGCGAGCGGGGCGTAGAGGTCGCGCGTCTCCTGTGCGATGCGGTGCTGCTTGTCGAGCGGCAGGAATTCCAGCGTGCGCATGTTGTGCAGCCGATCCGCGAGCTTCACGATGATGACGCGCGCGTCCTTGGCGATGGAGAGCAACAGCTTGCGATAGCTCTCGACCTGCCGCTCCTCGTTCGATCCGCTGTTCGGCAGCTTCGCGATCTTCGTCAGACCGTCGACGATGGCCGCGATCTCGCCGCCGAATTCCTGTTCGACCTGCCCGATGTCGAGCTTCGTGTCCTCCACGACGTCGTGGATCAGGCCACTCGCGACGGTGGTCGTGTCGAGCTGGAGCTCAGCGAGGATCTTGGCGACCTCCACGCAATGGGTGACGTAGGGCTCACCCGAATTCCGGAACTGGCCGCGATGCGCGGCCTCACTGAACCGGTAGGCACGCGCGAGGACGTCCTCGTCGAGACGACGGTTGGCCGCGTCGCCGAGGATCCACCCCGGAATGATCTCGTGCAGTGCCGTCGCCGTCACAGCAGGCCTGTCTCCGCGAAACTCGTGTATCGCCCCCGACCGATGATGACATGGTCGTGAACGGGAATGTCGAGCAGCTTCCCCGCCGCCACGAGCTGCTCCGTCACCAGCCGATCGTCGGCGCTCGGCGTGGGATCGCCGCTCGGGTGGTTGTGCACGAGTATGACCGCCGCGGCCCGCTCGGCGATTGCCTCGCGAAACACTTCCCGCGGATGCACGAGCGATGATGTGAGGATTCCGCGCGTGACCAGGACGTCGCGCTCGAGCCGATGCTGCGCATCCAGCACCGCCACATGAAACTCTTCCACCGGTAGATCCTCGAGGCGTGGGGCGAACAGCCGAGCGACGTCCCGCGGAGACCGGACCGGCGCGCCGTCGTCGCGCACTTCAGCGGCAAGCCGTCGCCCGAGTTCGAGCGCCGCATGCACCGTTACCGCACGTGCCATTCCGACACCGCTCGTCGCGGTCAACGCGGCCACGGGCTGCGTCGCCATGCGTCTCAAGGAACCACCTGCACCAGCGAGAAGTGCCTGGCCGACGTGGAGCGCCGAACCGCCGATCGTGCCCGCGCCGACCAGCAGCGCGAGCAGCTCCGCCGAACTGAGGGCCGCGGCGCCGAGTGCGACGAGCCGTTCGCGCGGGCGCTCCGATCGGGGCAACTCCCTGATAGATAGCGCGGTGGGCAGGGGCTGGCTAGACAGCGGACTTGCCATGACGACCTCCGGAAGCGGAAATGCTCCCCGCGATCGCGGCGAGCGTCCGAATCCGTATCACGCAACCGCAGTGCGGCCGTCATCAATCGCCCGCGCGCGACGTCCCCATCGCCAGGAGCCGTCTGCGCCGGGTGGAACATCGCCCGCACGCGCATGTGGAGACGGCCCGTCGCACCAGGCGACAGGCCGTCCATCGTTCACCGGCGCTCGGCTCGCATGCTCACATCGACACGCCGTGACATTTCTTGAATTTCTTGCCCGAGCCGCAGGGACAGGGATCGTTGCGTCCTACGCTTGCCCAGTCGACCGGTCCGCCGGCCGCCGCGCTCTGGATGTCGCTCATGCTGCGAGCCTTTCCCGCGCCCACGATCACCGGATCCCTCCGAGCGGTGACCTGCTTCTCACCCGGCGATTCGGCCGGGCCGATGTCGACCACATCCGTCGTTCCGTTCCCGCCGGCGCCTGACGGCACATCCTCCAACACCCCCAGCGCGTTGTATCGGCGGGTTGGCGCCACGGGCATCGGCTCCGGCACGTACGGCGCGTGGGCCGGACGGTCTTCCTCGACCACGAGCTGCACCTTGAGGAATCGATCCGTGAACGTCTCCGCCACGTCGTTCATGAGGTCCACGAACATCGAGTACGCCTCCTGCTTGTACTCGAGGAGCGGATCCTTCTGTCCGTACGAGCGATAGTGAATCGAATTCCGCAGCTGATCCAGGTCGTACAGGTGATCCTTCCACTTCTCGTCGAGCACGTTGAGCATCACGTATCGAAGCAGCCGGTCGCCGTAGCCGCCCTCCTCGTCGCGCACCATGTCCAGCGACTCGATCTTGCCGGCGAACGCGGCGCGTCCGGCCTCGGTGGCGATCGCCTGCGCATTCAGCAGTTCGGTCGGACGGGATGACTCTTCTTCGAACGACGGCACCTGCAACAGGTAATGCATGAGCAGTTCCTTGTTCAGCAGCTCGAAGTCCCACTCCTCCGCCGTGTCAAACTCGGCGAGCAGGGTCTCGACGCGACGCGAAACTGCCTTCTCCACCATCTTGACCGCTTCGCCCTTGAGCTCCTCGCCTCCTTCCAGGGCGAACGCGCGAAGCGAGTAGATCACCTCGCGCTGCTGGTTCATCACGTCGTCGTATTCCAGCAGCCGCTTGCGGCTCTGGAAGTTCTGCAGCTCCACGCGCTTCTGCGCCTGTTCAATGGAACGAGTGATCAGCGGGTGCGTGAGCACCTCGCCCTCCTGTGCCCCCATCCGATCCATCAATCGGGCGATGCGCTCGCTGCCGAACAGGCGCATCAGGTCGTCTTCCAGCGAGAGGAAGAACTGACTCGCCCCCGGATCGCCCTGCCGGCCTGCGCGGCCGCGCAACTGCCGGTCGAT
>JBDSSY010000286.1:0-19594 GCA_039928585.1 Gemmatimonadaceae bacterium
GCCGCTTCACGAGGTCGTCCAGCAGCTTCGCCAGCTTCGCCTGGGCCTCTTCGTCTCCTTCGCCACGCAGGGCGTCGAGCATCTCGGGCGTGAACTGCCCACTCTCCATCAACGCCTGGAGAATCGCCTCGCGCAGGGCGCCGAGCGAGCGGTCGCCCGGCTCGTCGAAGCCCATGCCGTGGTACGGCTGACCGTCGCCCCCGGCAAATCCCGACTGGAGCAGGAAATCCGCGAGCTTGTCGAGCAGCGACTGGAGATCGACCGCGTCGGCCATCTCCGGCGAAAACTTGCTGTAGGTATGAAAGCGCATGCGTCTCCTCCTCTCTCATGAATACTTCAGGGTGCCCGTGAGTGCCAATGATCTGCCGCACCTCTCTCTCTATATTCCGCTGGTGCCCTCCTCAGAGCCCTCGTCGATCAATCCGTTCCGCGTCGTCATGCGACATCGGAACTTCCGGATCTTCCTGATCGGGCAGACCCTGTCGCTCGTCGGCACATGGATGCAGATGATGGCGCAGGGGTGGCTCGCGCTGGAACTGACCAACAGCGCGTTTCTCGTCGGACTCGTCGCCACGGCGACGTCCATCCCCATCCTGCTGTTCACGATGCCCGCTGGCGTGCTCGTCGATCGGTCCGACAAGCTGCGCCTCGTGCGCATCGCGCAGGGCGCGTATCTGCTCGAGGCGACGGCGCTCTGGGCACTCGTCGCCACGCATCGCATCACGATCGGCTCGTTGCTCGGGCTGGCATTGCTCAGCGGGTTGATCGCGTCGATCGAGATTCCCGCGCGCCAGTCGCTGTTCATCGACCTGGTGGGCCGCGATGACCTGCCGGATGCGATCGCCCTGAACTCCAGCGGATTCAACCTCGCCCGCGTCGTGGGGCCTGGCATCGCCGCCGTCGTGATCGCGCGGCTCGGCATCGCATGGTGCTTCTTCCTCAACTCGGTCAGTTTCGTCGCAGTGCTCGTCGGCCTGTTCCTGATCACGCTGCCGCCGCATCTGCCGGCGTCGGGGCGCGCGCGGCCGTGGATCGGCGTGCAGCAGGCGCTCCGCTACATGCGCGACACGCCCCGTGTACGCGCCCTCATGATCATGGTGACGGTCTACTCCATCCTCGGCGTCCCCGTGCTGGCGCTCATGCCCGTGGTAGCGCGCGACATGTTCCAGCTCGGAGCAGCAGGGTATGGTCTACTGCTCTCGTTCCTCGGCATCGGGGGGCTCGCGGGAGCGCTGTCACTCGCCGCGGTGGGCTATCGGGTGTCTCGCACGCGCTTGCTCATCGTCGCGTCGATGATCTGGCCCGCGCTCCTGATCCTGTTTTCCTTCACCCGCGTGCCGTGGGTCGGCTATACGCTGCTGCTCGGTATCGGCTGCACGATGATCCTCAATGGCGCCATCGCCAATGGACTACTGCAGCAAATCGTGCCGGATGCGCTGCGCGGGCGCATGATGGCGGCGTATGGGCTGGTCGTCGTCGGCCTCGCACAGGTCGTTGGCGCGTTCTCCGCCGGCGTGCTCGCCGACCTCATCGGCATGCGCACGACGATTGCCGCGGGAGCACTGCTCATGCTCGCGTACGGGGTCTGGGCGTTCTTCCAGCGGCGCGAACTGACGACGCTCGAGGATGGCGAATCGCCCGCTGTCTCGTCATTGTAGCGGCGCCGTTCCTCCGTTCGCGACGAAGCGCGAATGCGCTAGCCGAACCGTTTCTTCGCCAGCGACGTGATGAGCGCAGCCGATCCCTCCAGACCCAGCCGCGCCGTGTTCACGCAGAGGTCGTAGTTGGCGAGGTCTCGCCAGTCGCGCTTGAAGTGGTGCTTCACGTATTCCTCGCGCTGCCGATTCATGTCCGCGACCGTCCGGGCGGCGTCGGCGAAGGGTACTCCCAGCACGTGCACGGCGTACCGCACCAGCTCCTCCACCGGCGCGTAGCAGAACACGTGCAACGCGTCGGTGCGCGAGGCGAGCATGCACTGCGCACCGCGTCCCACGAGCACCACCGGGCCTGCACGCACTGCATCCTCGATCACGCGCCGCGACATCATCACCATGCGCTCTTCGCTCGGCTGCGTGGCGATGTCGCCGACCAGGGGCATCATCTCGGGCACGCCGAGCGCCATCGCCGACGCCATGCGCTCGACGAGTGAGGGCAGGCGCTCCTCGCGCGCCGACACTTCGGCGGGCGTCATGCGCAGCCGCTGCGCGACCTCCTCCACCACCGCGTTGTCGTAGAGCGTCCATCCGAGTGTGCGGGCGACATGCTCCGCCACCTCCGACCCGCCGGAGCCGTACTGCCGCGAGATCGTCACGATCGCCATCAGTGAGTACCTCCGTCGCGAAGGTCGCGCACGCGAACCTCCTCCACCACCGAGAAGCCGAGCGCCGACCATGCCCGTTCAGCCGTGAGGCTCCCTGCCACGTTGTGCAGACGCATCTGGTCCAGCCCGCGTGCGCGTGCCCAGCGCTCGGCTTCACCGAGCAGCGCTCGCAGCACGCCGCGGCGTCGTGCATCGGGCCTCACGTAGCTGGAGGACACATACGCATAACGCGCCGGCTCGAGCAATGGCGATCCGGTGGATTCCACGCATCGCAATACACCCACCACGCCGCCGTCGAGCTCTCCGAGCAGGATCACCTCGATGGGCGAGCGGAGCTGCGCGGCGAAGAGGCGTCGCGCGCGCTCGCCGACGTCGTGCCGAAGTCGCCCGTAGATGGGATGATCCGGATGCTCACGCAGCAACGCGAGCCGGAGCGCGATGACCGACTCCAGGTCGCGCGGCGTCGCCCTGCGCACGCGGACACGCCCCGGGAGGATGCGGGGAGCCGACGCCGACGCCGCGGGACCCGGTTGCGCGCCGGACATGGTCAGGCGGACAGACCGCCGCCGAAGAGATCCTCGTTCGGACGCCTGCGTCGCTTCTCGGGTTCGGCACGGCCGTACAGGCCTCCATCCGATCGCGAAATCCGCTTGCGCGCCACCAGTGCCTCCAGCACGAGCTCGCACGCCGCCACCGTCATCGGTGCATCGCCCGAGGGCGCGAGTCCGACTTTGCGCACCAGCTGGACGAGGCCCGGCACCACGCCGAATGCCGCCGCCACCGCTTCGGACCGCTCGTCGTCAGTCACCTGCAACGCGCCGCCCTCGTCGAACCAGATGACGATGTCATCGACATTCACGCCGCCAGCGCGGTCCTGAAAGGTGGCATCGGCAGCGCGACGGATCAGCTCGCGCGCGATCGCATGTCCGCCCACGAGTTCTCCCTCGTACTCCAGCTCGATCTTGCCGGTGATCGCGGGTTGCGCCGAGTACACGTCGGAGATGCGCGGCACGACTTCCGGCTCGCCGGTGACGATCGCCCGCCGCTCGGAGTTGGAGATCACGTTCTCCAGCACGCTGATCGGCATGCGCTGCGAGACACCCGACCGACGGTCGATGCGCTTGTCGGTGCGCGCCTCGAAGGCGACACGCTCCACCACTTCGCTGATGAAATCCGGTATGCGCACCGAGCGTCCATCGCGCCGGGTCCACGCCTCCTGCTCGGTGATCTCCATCCCGAGCTGGACAGTCTCGGGATAATGCGTGATGATCTCGCTGCCGATGCGATCCTTGAGCGGCGTGATGATCTTGCCGCGCGCCGTGTAGTCCTCGGGGTTGGCCGTGAAGCAGAGCTGCACGTCGAGGGGCAGCCGGACAGGATATCCCTTGATCTGGACATCGCCCTCCTGCATGACGTTGAACAGGCCGACCTGCACCTTGCCCGCCAAATCCGACAGTTCGTTCAGGGCGAAGATGCCGCGGTTCGCGCGGGGCAGCATCCCGTAGTGAATCGTCAACTCGTCCGAGAGCACGTGTCCGCCACGCGCCGCGCGGATCGGGTCGAGGTCGCCGATCATGTCCGCGATCGTGACGTCGGGCGTCGCGAGCTTCTCGACGAACCGGCTGTCGCGATCCACCCAGGCGATCGGAGTATCGTCGCCCGCCTCGGCCAGGCGATTCTTGGCGAAGCGCGAGATCGGAGCGAAGGCGTTGTCGTTGACCTCGCTGCCAGCCACGATCGGCATCGCATCATCCAGCAGTCCGACGAGCGCACGCAGGATGCGAGACTTCGCCTGACCACGAAGTCCGAGCAGAATGAAGTTGTGGCGGGAGAGCAGGGCATTGACGATCTGCGGCATCACCGTCTCTTCGTAGCCGATGACACCGGCGAAGAGCGGTCCTCCAGTGGCGAGGCGGACCAGCAGATTCTGGCGCATCTCGTCCTTCACGGACCGCAGTCGGCGGTCGGGTGCGCCAAACGGCGTGCGCTTGAGCGCGCCGAGTGTCTCGGGGTGCGACGACAAACAATGCCTCCGGTCGAAAAAACGACGTTGATCGGGAATCAGCGCAGCGATGCGTAGCCACGCAAGGGTGTGCGAGTGCAACGCGCGCGAGGGCGCATGTGTTCGCGCGAACTACGCCACGCCCACCTCGACCTGGTTGTCGTAGAACACCGGGCCGTGCCCGAGATCCGTCTCGCGTTGCGAGGTCGTCTGGTTCACATTCGCGCCATCGCCTGCGAGCTTGCCCCACCAGATCGATGGCGCCCACGCCACGCCTTCGCGAATGGACGGCTCCACACGCGCCCGCGCGAGGAAGGCGCCGCGATCGTTGTGCACCGTGACCGTCATGCCCGCCGCAATCCCCCGCCGCTCGGCGTCGGCGGGATGGAGCAGGACTTCCGGCTCTCGCGCCTGCCGACGCAGCGAGGTGATGTTGCCGAAGGTGGTGTTGAGGAACGTGTGTGCGGGAGAGGAGATCAACGTCAGTGGAAATCGCTTCACGAGCTCGGGATCACGTTCGGCCGATTCGTACGGCGGGATGTAATCCGGCAGGGGATCGAACCCCAGGTCGGCCATGCGCGACGACATCAGCTCGCACTTGCCACTCGGCGTTGCGAATCCGCCGTCCGCATAGGGCAGGTATGGGGTAGGGAGATTCAGCCGCATCCATCCGCGCTCCAGCAGCGCGTCGAAGCTCACGCCCCGCAGCTTCGGCGACTGCGAGGCGAGCGCCTGACGAATGATCGTCAGGTCGTCGTCGCGCATCGCGGCGTCGGTCAAGTGCATGCGGGCGGCGATCAGCCGAAAGATCTCGCTGTTCGGCTTCGCTTCGCCAACCGGCGTGATGGCCGGCCGGTTGAGCGACACGTAATGATGTCCGTACGCGAGATGGACGTCCCAATGCTCGAGCTGGGTTGTGGCGGGCAGGACGATGTCGGCCCAGTCGGCGGTGTCGGTCTGGAAGTGCTCGAGCACCACCGTGAACAGGTCCTCCCGTGCAAGTCCGCGCAAGACAGCGTTGCGCTCGGGCGCCACGGCGGCGGGATTGCTGTTGTACACGACGAGCGCGCGCACTGGAGGCCCGCCCGTCCCGGCGTCGGACATCGTGAGCGCGTCGCCGAGGCGGATCATGTTGATCGTGCGGACGGCGGGGCTGAGATCGGGCCGCGAGATCGCGGCGCGGTCGAACTGGAAGTTGGCCGACGTCGAGAGCTGCACGCCGCCTCCGGGCCGACGCCAATGGCCTGCGATCGCCGGCAGGCAGGCGATGTTGCGTACGGCCATTCCGCCACCAGCGTGACGCTGCAGGCCATAGTTCACGCGGATGAACGCGGCGCGAGCGCGGCCATAGCGTTCGCCGAGCGAGACGACGACGTCCTCGGTCAGCCCGGTCACGGCGGCCGTGCGCGCCGGCGTCCACTCGGCCGCGCGAACGCGAAGCTCCTCGTGCCCGAGCGTATGCCGCTCCAGGTAGTCGCGGTCCTCGAGGTCCTTGGCGAACAGCACGTGCATCATACCGAGCGCGAGTGCCGCGTCGGTCCCCGGGCGGATGGCGATCCACTCGTCGCACTGCAGCGCCGTGCGCGTCTGGATCGGGTCGATGCAGATGATCGGCGCCCCGCGCGCACGGGCCTCGAGAATGAATGGCCACAGATGCGGGTTGGCGGTGAGCGTGTTCGTGCCCCAGAGCAATACCAGATCGCTCTCCGGTACACCCTCGCTGTCCGCGCCGACATTCGCGCCGACCGTCATGCGCATGCCGACCGTGCCGGCCATTGCGCAGATCGTGCGGTCGAGCTTCGAGGCACCAAGCAGGTGAAAGAAGCGCCGATCCATCGACTCGCCCTGCACCATGCCCATGGTGCCCGCATACGAGTACGGAAGAATGGCCTGCGCACCGTCCGTCGACCGCGCGATGTCACCGAGCCGACTGGCGATTTCGTCGAGCGCGGCGTCCCAGCTGATCGCCTCGAACTGTCCGCTGCCTTTCGGTCCGGTCCGGCGGAGCGGCGTCGTCAGCCGGTCGGCATGATACGTCCGCTCGACGTACCGATTCACCTTTGCGCACAGGAATCCCCGCGTCACCGGGTGGTCGGGGTCGCCGGCGACGCGCACGGCCTTGCCGTCGGACACCGTGACGAGCATGGCGCAGGTGTCCGGGCAATCGTGCGGGCAGACGCCGCGAACCACGGCATCACGAGAAATTTCGGGATTCTGCGATGGCGCGATGCTGGTCATCCGACGGATGCGAGGGGAAGTGTGAAGCTAGGGGTCCGAGGGAGCGAGGACCACTGACGAATTGGTGGCGTCGAGGTAACTCGTTGCCCGACGGTCGCTTACCAAACACTGCCCAACGCGGGGCCCGCCTGTTATGCGATTGCGCGAAGAGCACGAGGCCCGGACCTGCGTACAGACCGGGTGAACGCGTTGAGCCATCGTCACTTGTGGGTACACCTCCGCTCTTGACACGGACTCCCAGAAATCTAAGTTTCCCGACGTTGAAGGCCGGCACCGCACCGCGTGCGCGGACCAACGCGTCATACACACCAAGACCTACTCCGGAGAATTACATGAAGCGCCTGGCCCTTGTTGCCGCTGTGCTCGTCATCGCTGCCTGCAGCACGAAAGAGACCCCCGTCGTCGACACCGCCGCTCCCGCAATGGCGCCCGCCCCGGCCATGATGGACACCGGCATGAAGATGGATTCCGCCGCCGCCAAGATGGACACGGCCATGAAGAAGGCCGACACGGCGATGATGAAGAAGAAGCCGTAATCACTTCTCTTTGCAGTGAAACGGGGCGCCGCACTTCGATGTGCGGCGCCCCGTTCACATCTGGTACGGTCGGTCATTTATGCGTCTTCCACCAGCCGAATGCCTCAGGCACGCCGACCTCGTGCCGTACCGACGGATCCCAGCCCAGTTCGCGCCGTGCTCGTGCCGATGAGAACGGGTTGTCGCGCGACACGAAATGGAGCGCAGCCGATCCCACGGCATTGAAGCGACTCCCGAGGAACAGGGGCGCCACGAGTTGGAACGCACCAAGTCCCGCGCGCGCGATCACGTACGGGACGGGAATCCGGCGAATCCGTACGCCGAGCCCTTCGCTGCCGAGCCGGATAAAATCATCGACCGTGATTGGAAAGTCGTTGGACAGATTGTAAGCGCGTCCGCCGGCCGCATCGGTCGCTGCAGCGCGTACCATGCCGTCGACGACGTTCGCTGCATGCACGACGGCGAGCGTCGAGCGCCCTCCTCCGATCAGCGGCACGATGCCACGCTCGAGCAGGCGCGCGATGCGCGGCACGAACTGGCGGTCGTGGGTTCCGTAGATGACGGAGGGTCGCACCGCCGTCGCCCACACGGTGCCCGCCGCGTGCGCCTCCAGCACCAGCGCCTCCGAGTCGCGCTTCGATCGCGCGTAGAATGCGTTCTCGGCCAGCGCAGTGAGGGGCGCATCCTCGTCGGTCGTGGTGCGGTCGTCACGGTATCGTTCGTTGCCGCCGTACACCGCAACGCTGCTCACGTGCACCAGGCGCGCGTTCGCCGAGGCCGCTGCGGCGATGGCGTGGCGCGTACCCTCGATGTTCGGCCGCCTGAACGCTTCCCAGCCGCCCGACGGCGTCACCGCGGCGGCGGCGTGAAAGACGACGTCGCATCCCCGTGCGGCCCGCGCGAACCCGCTCGGCTCCAGCGTGTCGCCAGTGGCGAGATCCACTCCCGCGCGACTCAGTGCGCCGGCGCGCGCGGCGTTCCTAACGAACGCACGCACCGTCCACCCGTCACGTCGAAGCCGGTCCACGAGATAGTGACCCACCAGACCGGTGGCGCCGGTGACGAGTGCGGTCGGCACGCGGGCTACTGGATGGCGAAGGGCAACGCCGCGACATCGACTCGCCGCTCCAGCGTCGACGCGGCGTCGGGCGACGCGGTACCAGTTCCGGCATCGTCCTGCCAGCGTGCCACGAGCGCCGCGCCGGGCTCCACGTCGCGACGAATCATGGCGAGCGCGATGCCACCCAGCATCGGCGAACGCACGGCCGAGCGCACGTCGCCGACCTGCGTCCCGTCGGCGCCGTGCAGCGTCGCGCCGCGAGGTGGGGGCTCCACGCCGGGAGCGCGGATGCCGCGCAGGTGCTTGTTCACGTGTCCGCGGAAATGCACGCGTGCCACCGTCTCCTGCCCGACGTAACACCCCTTCGTGTACGAGATCGCGTGGAGCTCGTCGAAGTTGGCCTCCTGCGGAATGGTCGCGTCGTCGATGTCGAGTCCCCACTCGGGGCGACCCGCCTCCACGCGGGCGATCTCCCAGGCCTCGAGACCGGCGGGGGCCGCGCCCGCGTCCACCGCACGCTGCCACAGCAACTGATACGCATCTGCAGGCACGATCAGTTCAAAGCCCTCGATGCCGAGGTCGGGAACGCTCGCCACCAGAACGTGGGCGCCTTCGATCTCGAGCGTCACGTGCGAATACGGCGTGAGCGCCGTGAGCGCCGGGGATGGGACACCCGTGATCTCCGAAACGATGTGCCGCGCACTGAGACCGAAGATGCCGATGTCGCGCACCCGTGCGGTCTCATCGATGTGCGGTGCGATGCGCGGGTTGACGTACTTCTTCACCATGGCCGCCCATCCCGCACTCGCGCGCGCCGGCACATCCACCAACACCGAACTTTCTTCCACGAACACGCGTACGTCGGCGACGATCTTTCCCTTCGCCGTGAGCGCTGCTGCATAGCACCCCTGGCCCGGCACGAGCGCGGCGACGTCGTTCGTCACGAGACCAGCCACCATCTCGCCGGCCCGCTCGCCGCTCAGCCGGATGCGTCCCCGGTGACTGCGATCGAACATCGCAGCCCGCGAGTGCAGCGCCTCGTACTCGGCCGCGACACTGCCGTAAGCGAGCACGACGCTCTTGCCGCCCACATCCCCTGTGTCGTGCCCATACAGCGGGTGGGTGCTCATGCGCGAGCCGCGGGAAACTCGCGCAGCAGGTCGACGATTCCGACATGCGTGAGTCCGATCAAGCTGTTCACGGCGCCATGAGCGCGGCGGGACACGTGCGTTGACGTACCGACGGTAATGGCGTGCACTCCTGCCGCGCGCGCCGCGCGCACGGCGGCGGCACTGTCGACGATCGCCACGCTCGAAGCCGATGCGGCGGGTCGAATCCGCGACAGGCTGGCGAGCGCCTTCGTATAGATGGAGGGCGCCGGAGGCCCCTCGACGACGTCATCCACGGTGACGACAGTAGCGATGAAGCCGATGAGTCCAGAAGCCGACAGCGCGACGTCTGTTTCCGCGCGCCTCGCGCGAGTGACGATGGCGAGGCGGACGTGCGGCGCGAGAGCCGACACGAACTGTGACGCGCCCGGCCGCAGGCTGAATCCACGCGACAGGCGCTCGGCACATGCGCGACTCACCCGGAGCGCAACGAGCTCGGCGAGCGTCGCGTCGATTCTGCCGACACTCGCGAAGGCTGTGACAGCCATGGCATGCGTGTCGAGCTCACCGCAGGAGGCGTCGTAGGCCTCCGCAGTCCAGTGCACGCCCTCGTCGGCGAGTGCGCGCAACAGTTCGTCACGACGCACGATGCCGGTATCGGCGAGCACTCCCTCCCACTCGAGGAGCACCGCGTCAAGCATGAATCGTAAGTAAACCGGCGTCCGCGCAGCGCGCTACGGGCGTGCGACCACCACTGTCATCAGGGTGCTCGATGAGCGTGCGCCTGCGCCGCGTACGACGCATCGAGAAGGTCCACGGGATGCACGGCGCGACAATGCGCGCCGGTCTGGTGCAGCCCTGCACCGATCTGCATCAGGCACCCGGGATTCCCGGTCGCTACCAGCGACGCACGCGTCGCGGCGATGTTGGCCAGCTTCGGGGCCAGCACGCGATCGCTGACGTCCGGCTCGATGAGATTGTAGATACCGGCGCTTCCACAACAGTGCTCGCTCCCGTCCAGCGGAATCACCGTGAGGCCGGGTATGGCGGCGAGCATGCGGAGCGGAGGAGACGCGATCCGCTGCGCGTGCAGCAGGTGGCATGGCGCATCGTAGGTGACCGTCGTGTCGAGCGCACCGCCCGCGCGAGGGCCTGCCTCCGCCAGCAGCTCGCTCACGTCGCGAACCCTGGATGCAACGGCTGCGGCGCGAGCGCGCCACGCCGGATCGTCCGAGAGCAGGTGCGCGTACTCCTTCATCATCGCGCCGCACCCCGCAGCATTCACCGCGATGAAGTCCGCGCCGGACCGCTCGAACGCGGCGACGTTCGCGCGCCCCAGCGCGCGCGCGGTATCGTCATCGCCGGCGTGCGCGTGCAGGGCGCCACAGCACCGTTGCCGTGGCGACTTCACGACCGTATACCCATTTGCGACGAGCGTGCGCTCCGTCGCCCGGTTGGTGTTGGCGAACAGTCCTTCCATCACGCATCCGGTGAGCAGCGTCACGGATCCACGTGCGCCATCGCCCGTGGGCGTATAGTGCCGGCGGTGCACCGCCGATCGGGTGGATTCGAGCATCGCCATCGCGAATCCCGTTCGTCCGGGCAGGCGGGACAAGAGCCACGAGAACCGCGTCGCACGCGTGATACGTCCACCCAGCATCGCCAGGCGAAGCAGCACCTGCCGGGCGAACACGAACAACACGAGGCGTGCGAAGAACGGATTGGGGGTCACGCGCGTGAGCGTCGCGCGCGTCGCCTCGAGCAACTGGCCGTACGGGACGCCAGATGGGCACGCCGTCTCGCAGGCGCGACAGCCCAGGCATCGATCGATGTGCGTTCGGACGTCCGCGTCGTCCAGGGGAAGGCTACCGTCCACGAGCGCCCGCATCAGCACGATGCGGCCGCGCGGACTGTCGTTCTCGTCCTCGAGCGCGATGTACGTGGGGCACGCCTGCAAGCAGAATCCGCAATGCACGCAGGCATCGATGCCGGCACTCGCATTGGAGAGTGGCGTCCCGGGAATCGCGCACGCGGTGGGAATCGTCGACGGAGATGGTTTCACGCCAGCTCTCCGAGGATGCCGGGGTTCAGGACGTGTCCGGGATCGAAGGCACGTCGCACTCCGATCGAGAGCGCATCCGACGCCGCGGGCGGCACCATCTTCGCCCAGAGTGACGACGGCAGTCGCTCCACGACCGACGAGCCGAGGGTGAGCAGCGCGCCGACGATGCCGCGCAGCCTCGCGTGCTCCTCCGCGTCGTCGCTTCGCACAGGCAGCATGCAACGCACGATGCCGCGCTGCAGCGTCGCATGCGCATGACCCCCGGCCCGCTCAACGATCGACGCGACGCGATCCCAGAGCGCCGCGACCTGCGATGACGACGTGCTCAGTCGGACCACTGCGGCATCTGCCGGCTCACGCGTCCGGAGTGTGTCCCAGACCGTGGCGTCGACGTCACGGCTTCCCGCGAGCGCACCCGCCGACTCCGCAGCCGAGTGTACCAGTGCGCGATTGCCGCCAAGGCGAAGCAGCAGCGTATCTCGAGATCCGATGCTCATGTCGGTCGCGAGTCGCGCCGAGATCATCTCTGCAGCGAGTGGCGTGTACGGCGATGCACGGAGCCACCGTCTCGCTTCGCTCGCCGTGGTCTCGAGGGCGAGGGTACGATCGATCTCGGGCAACGCCCGCAGACGGATGCTCACTTCGGTGACCACCCCGAGCGTGCCCCACGCGCCCGTCACGAGCCGAACGAGATCGAATCCCGCGACATTCTTCACGACGCGGCCGCCGGCGCGAACGACGTTGCCCGTGCCCGTGATGAACTCGCAGCCGAGCACGTGATCGCGTGGCGTGCCGAATGCCCCCGACAGCGGACCGGATGACGCCGTCGCGATCGTGGCGCCGATCGTCCCCCCGAGGTGACCGAATGGATCGAGCGGCAGCCATTGGCCCTCACCACTCGCGACCGCACTCAGTGCATCGAGCGGCGTCCCGGCCCGTACCGTCATCGTGAGATCGCCAGGCTCGTACTCCACGATGCCCGTGTGCTCAGCGAGCGCGAGCGATGCGTCGGCGCGACACGGTCGCCCCGCGTCCAGCCAGTGGCCGGCGCCCGTGATGCGCAGTGCCGTGCCCGTGACGTGCGCATGTCGCACGCGCTCGGCGAGCGCGGCGGTGGCGTCGCTCGCCGGCGACGCGTTCAACTGGCACCTCCAGCACGTGCCGAGGGCGCGGCGAACCACTCGCGACAGCTGTGCACCGGCACGACCTTGCCCGGATTGGAGCGCCGGCCCGGGTCGAACACCTCGCGCAGGGCGCACATGGCACCGAGCGTGGCCGGCGTGAAGAGCGCCTCCATGTACGGCAGCTTGTCGAGTCCGATCCCGTGCTCTCCCGTGATCGTCCCGCCCGCGTCGATGCAGGCCTGCATGATGGCTGCCATGGCGCGATGCACACGTTCCGTCTCATCAGCGCTCGTCGCATCATAGCCGATGTTGGGATGCAGGTTTCCGTCACCGGCGTGAAAGACATTGCACACCCGCACGCGGTGGAGTTCCGCGATATGCTGAATTTCCGCCAGAATGGCGGGCAGCTTCGTCCGCGGCACGACGGCGTCCTGCACGACGAGATTGGGTGCGATGCGCCCCATCGCGCCAAACGCCTTCTTGCGACCCTGCCACAGCCGCGCGCGCTCGGCCGGATCGGCGGCGATGCGCACGCCCCGGGCGCCGGCGTCGCGGCAGAACGCGTCGACCCTCGCGGCGTCGTCGTCGATGCCGGCGACCGCGCCGTCCAGCTCGATGAGAAGGATGGCAGCAGCGTCCACAGGATATCCTGCCGCATAGATCGATGCTTCGACTGCCTGGATGGTGGGACCATCCATCATCTCCATCGCCGCCGGAATGATTCCGGACGCGATGATCGACGACACGGCGTGCGCCGCGGCGTTCACCGAGCTGAAATCCGCGAGCAGCGTGCGTACCGCCTGCGGGTCGCGCGCGAGCCGCACGGTCACGTCCAGCGCGACGCCGAAACAGCCCTCGGATCCGATGAAGGCGCCGAGCAGATCGTAGCCATCACGCTCACCGTCGGCGCTACCCAGCGTGACGACCTCTCCGCTGGGCAGGAGCACCGTGATGGCGAGCACGTGATTGAGCGTGACGCCGTACTTGAGGCAGTGAGGACCCCCGGCATTCTCCGCCACGTTCCCGCCGATCGTGCACGCCGTCTGGCTGGACGGATCCGGCGCATAGTGCAAGCCGAAAGCGGCGGCCGCGCGCGAGAGCGTGGCATTCACGACGCCTGGCTCGACGACGGCGCGTGCATCGTCAGCGTCGATGGAGAGGATACGCGTGAGCCGATGAAGCCCGAGCAGGACCGACCCTTCGGCCAGCGCGCCCCCGGACAACCCCGTCCCGGCGCCACGCGCCACAAAGGGCGCATCGAGCGCGGCGAGGAGACGAACCACGGCGATCGTCTCATCGCGTGTTCCGGGAAACACGGCGAGCGCGGGACGCGCGTGGTAGCCCGGCAGACCGTCGGATTCGTAGGAGCGCAGTTCGCTCGGTCGCGCGAGCACGCGACGCTCACCAACGATGGCGGCGAGGCGCGACGCGAGGTCGGGTACCACATGCTCCGCGACGTCGGTCGGCATGCGGTCAGCCCGACGCGTCGGTCACGGCGGTGGGTGGCGGGCACACCACGTCGAGCGCGTCGCGCTTCAGCACGAACCGCAATGGTGCGGTCATGTGAGCGATCTCACCATCGACCGCGACGGTGCCCATGCCTCGCATGTCGATCCGTAACTCGTCAACGAGAAAACTCTCGAACACCGGCGTGCGCGACACCGTCGAGACGCCTCGCGCCACCGCGGCCAGTCCGAGCGCGAGTGTGCGGGCACTCGACCGACCCCGTACCACCATCACGTGGAGACCTCGCCGTCCGTTCGGAATGCGCTGGCCGAGCGATGGAAGCTGCATTTCGCGCTCACCGACGCCGACGAAGACGAGCGGCGTGCGGTAGATGCGCTTCTGCCCATCCACCACCACCTCGACCCCCATGCGTCGAAGAGTGAAGAGGATGCGCACGGCGGCGATGAAGGATGCGAGCCTGTATCCGAACAGATGTTCGAGCGACTCGCGCACGCGCACGAACCGCACATACGCGCCGACACTGCTCGTGTTGAGAAAGATGCGGCCGTTGACCATGCCGACATCCACCCCGCGTGTCGAGCCGGAGACGGCGAGCGCGATCGCCTCCGCCGCATCGGTGCTGATGCCGAGGTCCCGTGCGAAGTGATTCAACGTGCCACCCGGTAGCACCGCCAGCTCCGCCTTCGTCTCGAGGAGCGTGGCGGCTGCGGTGGCGATGGTGCCGTCGCCTCCCGCCACGAGCACTCGTCGGGCGCCGTCCCCGACGAGCGCACGCACAGTGGAGGCCAGTGCGTCGGCCTCGACTTCGTGTACATCGAAGCCCTCATGGCCGCCCAGCGCGGTGCGCGCCTCGTCCGCTGTGCCGGAGGAGACATTGAGGATGGCGGGGATGCGGACGGCGGGATGGCTCACGTGTCCTCGATGCGGAGTGGCAGCTGACAATTTACTCGCCGTGAACGAAGCGGGGCGGAGAGACCTGCTCTCCGCCCCGCTCTCGTCCTTGTTGGTGCTCCTGTCAGGCCGCTTGCCAGAACCCGGCGAGGGCGCGTCCGTCGGGTGACTCGCGAAGCTTCTCGAAGGCGCGCTCGCGAATCTGGCGAATGCGCTCGCGCGTCACACCCATCAGCGCACCGATTTTTTCGAGCGTCATGGGTTCGCCGCTCTCATCCAGACCGTAGTACAGAAAGAGAATCTTGCGCTCTCGGGGGGTGAGATACTTCCGGAACACGCGCTCGATGAACTCCTTCATGAGCTTGTAATCCGTCGTGTCCTCGATCTCCGTGCCGTCGACTCCGGCGAAACGCTCGCCAAGAGTGGAGGCCTCACGATCGGACCGGTCGATGGGCGCATCCAGCGAGACTTCCGTACTGGACATCTGCTTCGCCGCGCGGACCGCCTCCGGTGTTTCCTCGAGCAGGCGGGAAATTTCGTTTTCCGTGGGGTCCCGCTTCAGTACTTGCGCCAGGATCGTCTCGGCGCGCGCGAGCCGGATGAGCTGGGAGTTCTGGTTCAGCGGGATCCGGACACTTCGAGTCTGTTCCGCCAGCGCCTTCAACACGGCCTGACGAACCCACCACACCGCGTACGAGATGAACTTGACGCCCTGATCCGGATCGAACTTTCGCACCGCCTTGAGCAGTCCCTCGTTGCCGATCGCCACGAGCTCGGACAGGTCGAGTCCGTGACCCTGATACTTCTTCACATACGAGATGACGAAGCGGAGGTTGGCTGTGACGAGCCGCTCGGCGGCGGCCTCATCTCCTTTCTGGGCCAGTCGCGCCAGGCGCCGCTCTTCCGCGGCGTCACTGATCAGTGGCAGCTTCTGGATGTCCTGGAGATATTGGTCGAACGCGGTGGAGGGAGACGAACGGAAGTAGCCTTTGGACCTGGTTTCGGTCACTTGCTCCATACACGCCCCTTACCTGTGCCGGAAGGTAGAAACTCGTTCCTGTACCCGGAGCGGCGTCGCTCGCGAGAGTCAGCAGGAGGGCCACACTAATGTCGGGAGAAAAACCCGTCAACAGTGAGTTTGGCAGAATGACCACTCCCGCAGAATTGTGACGCTGGTAAACCCTTCCACGCCAGCGTCTTGACCCCAGGAAGAATCTCTTTCGGTCATCCTCGACGAAGTGCGGTCAGGATGACCGATATGTTGAACGGCACGGTCGCAAGGGAGAAAACGCCCAAATGCAATGCGGGCACGTCGCGATTGCGACGTGCCCGCATGCCGCGTGAGCGGATGCCTCAGACGCGAGGGCCGGGCCCCGGGGGGGCGGGCGGGTCTTTCATCTTGGTACGACTCGTCGCCATGAGGATGCCGATGCCGATGAGCACGATTGCGCCCACGGCGATCCACATGGGAGGAACGTTGAGCAGATACGCTGCGATGGTTAACCCAATGATCAGAATGATGAAGCCGATCAGGTAGGTGCCGAATGATGACATGCTTTTTCCCGTCCGCTGAAGTCGAATCGATGCGGGGCAAGAGCGGGACCAGATGCCCTTGGCGTGGGCGAAAGCGGATCGGTCATCGCCCGCCCAGTCGCCCCGTCATCATTGAATCTCTCGGCACATCACGCGGACGCTGCACCAGCACTGCGGTGCCCTTGACCCGACCGAAGATGCGCGCTTCGCGGCAGGTCGGAGTCCAGATGTCCAACTTGTTCCCCTTGATCACACCACCCGTATCGTCGATCAGGAATCGGCCGTAGTACGTCTTGCCGACATAGATCTCGAGATAGCGACCCAATGGAAACACCTTTGGATCCGATGCGATGATTCCTTCTCGCACGTAGTGGTCGCGCCGAGTGAGACCCTTCAGGCAGTACGCCGTGAGCGAGACAGGCACCGGATCGCCCAGACGCACCGGCGCGTCCCGGTTCACGTGCCAGTCGCGCGCGGCACCCAGGACCAGCGCGCCATCCAGCCTGATGGGCGCATACACGACCACCGGCAAATAACGGAGCGGCACGATCGGCTTCAGTCCGTCGCGCACCCGAAGGGCGCCCGCGGCTGCCGTGACGAGCAAGACCGACGCGAACATCGGCGACGCGTAGCGCCCAAGCCGCCGGCGTGGACGCTTCGGCGGGCGGCCACTGCCCACGAATGCGGGGAGCTCCGGCACCACGGACGCACGCCCCGATTCTCGATCTGGCACGTGGACGCTCGACACGAACGGCTCTCCGTCAACAGGTGTCGGCCGCGGCGACGCGATCACGCGAGCACCTCGAGCGCCAGCGAGTCGACCACCTCGATCGACCAGCCGCGTTCGGCGCCGGCCATCGTGCCGATGCATGACGGAAGCGCGTAGGACACGGCACCGCCGCGCGACTTCTTGTCGTGGCGCGTGGCCGCGAGCACCGTCGCCGCGTCGATCGACGTCGGGCGCGCGACTGGCAGCCCAGCCTCGAGGAGGACGCGTTCGATCTCCCGAGCCATGCCGCGCTCGGCAACGCCGATCCGCTCGGCCAACCGCGCCTCCAGCACCATGCCGATCGCCACGGCTTCGCCGTGGAGCAGTCTGTACCCACTCGCCTGCTCGATCGCGTGGCCGAGCGTGTGCCCGAAGTTGAGAATCCTGCGCCGCCCCGACTCGCGCGCGTCCGACTTCACGATGCCCGACTTGATCTCGACGCTCCGCGTCACGACCTCGAGAATGGCCGGCGTGTCTCCGGCAAGGAGCGCTGGAAGCAACGAAGCAACGCGCGCGAAGTACCCGGCGTCGGCGACGATGCCATGCTTGAGCGCTTCGGCGAGTCCGGCGCGTCGATGCGCGTCCGGCAGCGTGCGCAGCATGTCGACGTCGATCAGCACGGCCGACGGCGGATGGAATGCCCCCACCAGATTCTTACCAGCCGCGGTGTCGACGCCGGTCTTGCCGCCCACCGACGCGTCGATCATGGCGAGCAGCGATGTCGGGCACTGGATCACCGGCACGCCGCGCATGAACGTGGCCGCAACGAAGCCGCCCAGGTCACCCACGACGCCGCCGCCGAGGGCCACGACAGTGGTGTCGCGACCGCATCCGGCATCGAGCAACTCGTCGGTGAGCCTGGACCAGGTCTCGCGAGTCTTGTGGGACTCGCCGGCGCGCATGCGATGCTGGGTGGTGTGGCCATGACGGAGCAGGCTCGCGACGAGCGGGTCCGCGTAGAGCGGCGCCACATCGTCGTCACTGATGACCGCGTAGTGATGAGCCGGTGCGGCGGCCGCGATCAGCGTCGCGAACTCGTGGCGCACGGCGGCACCGATGGTGACACCATAGGCACCCGCGTCGATGACCCGCGTGGGTTCGTGCGCCGTCGAGGTGAGCATCCTACCAGGTCACTTCGCCGGCGCCCGCCCGTCGATTCGCGACGCGGGCGAGGGTGAACAGCAGGTCGGAGAGCCGGTTGAGATAGATCACCGCGAGCGGCGGAAGTTCCACATCGTGCTGCAGCCGAACGACGTGCCGTTCGGCGCGACGACAGACGGTACGTGCGACGTGCAGGGCGGCCGACTTCGGGGTACCGCCCGGGATGATGAACGCGGTGAGCGGCTCGAGCTCCGCCTCACCCTCGTCGATCGCTCGTTCGAGCTCCTCGATTCGGCCGTCATCGATTCGCGCCTTCTGGAGATGCTGCGCCATCTTGTCGCGGTCGGGGGTGGCGAGGAGCGCGCCGATGGCGAAGAGATCGCGCTGGATGGGTACCAGCACCTCGTCGATGCGCGGCATCATCTCGACGGAGCGTGCCATCCCAATGACGGCATTGAGCTCGTCGACGTCACCATACGCCTCGACGCGGATGTTGTCCTTGGCCACTCGCCCTCCGCCGAAGAGTCCGGTGGAGCCTTCGTCTCCGGTCTTGGTGTAGATCTTCATGGCGGGAAATATAGGGGCGCTCGCTGCGCTCGCTTACGGGGCGACGGGCGCTGCGCGCCGCCTCACGGGGCGCGTGGCCGTGCTGCGCACGGCACGCTTACCGCGACTGATCACTGCAGTTTTCGGCTCCCGTTAGGGCGGGCGGCGTGGCCGCCTCGCCGCCCCGTCAGCGATGCGCCGGAGCGCAGCGAGGGCGCCCCGCCCCGTAGGCTCGCGTTCCACGCGAGCTGTCCCCGTAAGGCGGCGCGCAGCGCCTGCCGCCCGTGAGGCGCGCAGCGCCGAACCCGCCGCCCCTATATTTCCCGCCATGGATCATCTCCTCAAGGACATTACCATCATCGGCGGCGGACCCGCCGGTCTGTTCGCGCTGTTCTACGCCGGCATGCGCGGCGCATCCGCCCAGATCGTCGACGCCTTGCCCGAGCTGGGTGGACAGCTCACGGCGCTCTATCCGGAGAAGTTCATCTTCGACGTGGCCGGCTACGCGCAGGTGCTGGCCAAGGACCTTGTGAAATCGCTGAAGGAGCAGGCGGCGCGATTCAACGAGCCGGCCCACCTCGGTCAGGCCGTGACAGGACTGGAAGAGCGTGATGGACACTTCATCCTGCGCACCCGGAAGGGCGACTATCCCACGAAGTCCATCATCATCGCGGCCGGGATCGGCGCATTTTCACCGCGACGGCTGCCACAGGTGTGTGCAGAGCCGTGGTACGGGCGGGGCATCTATGATGTCGTGACGGATCCCCAGGAGTACAAGGGACAGCGGGTCGTCATCGTCGGTGGCGGGGACTCCGCATTCGACTGGGCGACCCAGC
>JBDSSY010000287.1:0-2533 GCA_039928585.1 Gemmatimonadaceae bacterium
CGGCCGCCGTCAGCGTGGAGCCCGTCGTCAGCGCGATCGCCCCGCCCGGCATCTGCCGGGCGAGCCCGAAGTCGAGCACGACTGCCTTCCCCGTGGGGTCGACGACGATGTTCGAGCTCTTGAGGTCACGATGGATGATCCCGTGTGCATGCGCGTGAACGAGCGCCTCCGCGATCTGGACGGCGTAGCCGAGCGCGTCCGCGAGCGGCGGAACGCTCTGGCGCAGGATCTCGTCGAGCGGTCGTCCATCCACGAATTCCATCACGATGAACGGCACGCCGGCATCGTCGCCAACATCGTGGATCGCGCAGATGTTGGGATGCGAGAGGACTGACGCATGCCGTGCCTCGCGAATGAGGCGGCGTCTCGCGAGCTGGTTAGCCAATGACGGGCCGAGGGTCTTGATCGCCATCTCGCGACCGAGCACGACATGGCGCGCTCGATACACCTCACCCATTCCGCCGGCGGCGATGAAGGCGACGATCTCGTAGGCGCCGAGACGGGAGCCGGGGGCGAGACGGGCAAGCGGCATGTCAGCCGGGGTCAGATCGCCTTCAAGAATGACCGCGGCAGGCGTCTCGCAGAAACCGCCAGCGGCGCCGTCACTGGCGAGCAACGACTCGACTTCGGCTCGGACCCCGATGTCGTCGGATACGATGCGCTGGACGAACGCACTCCGCTCGGCGTCCGGATACTCGAGCGCTGCAAGGAATACCGCCTTGACGCGCGCCCAACGCGCGTTCGGGCCGAGAGCCGCATCTACCGGCTGACCGGATGGGTTGCCGTCTGGAGAGGAAGGACCCGCGGACGACATGGCGAGACCATACGCGGCGCGGCCGGGAGCGGCAACCCTCATGGCCCGGTTTCGGCCACGATTCCGCGTCATGGAATGGACCCGCTCAGCTCGACGCGGCGACCAGCCACCAACCTTCAACATCAGAGGAAGAAACGATGCGGTTTCCCACACTTGGCAGGATCCTCGTTCCCGCCGCGCTCCTTGTCGGCTGCGGCGCAGAACGGATCGACGGCCCCAGTACACCCGCCGAAACGCAGTCGCTGAGGCAGGATGGCTCGAGCTCGGCGCCGAGCTATTCCTACACGACGTTCGATGCGCCGGGTGCGGTGTCCACCGTGGCGCAGGGGGTCAACGCGCGTGGTGACATCGTCGGCTTCTACACGGACGCGGCGAAGTTACGCCACGGCTTCCTGCTCCGGGATGGGGACTTCACGACGATCGACTATCCTGGCGCCGTCAGCACGGACGCTCGAGGCATCGGCCCCTCGGGGGACATCGTCGGCGGCTACCGGCTTCGCGGCGAGCCCCTCGTGAACATCCACGGCTACCAGCGGTCGCCCGATGGCGAACTGGCTCGCGTGGATTACCCGGGTCACATCAGCACGATTCCACAGCGAATCCTCCCTAACGGCACGATACTCGGCTGCCGGCACGATCAGGACGTGTCGGGCAGCATGTACGGGGTCATCATGGGGCGCAGCGGCAACGAGGAGATTGCGGAGTCCATGTCGATGAACAACGGCGGCACGCCAGACGGTCGGCGAATCGCCGGGCTGTACACGAACATGGCGGGCGTGACCGAAGGGTATGTCATCGAGGACGGAGTCTTTACGCCCTTTCTCGTTCCTGGTAGCAACCTCACGGCGGCGTGGGACATGAACCCGGCAAGTGAAATTGCCGGTGTCTACCGCGATGCGACCGGGTTCCACGGGTTCGTGCGCGATGGCGACCGGTATCTCACGCTGAATGTCCCCGGCGCCACCGACACGCGCGCGTTCGGCATCAACGCTCGGGGAGACGTCGTCGGCAGCTACGTCGTGGCCGGCCGTACCCGCGCATTTCTCGCGCGACGCGAGCGTTGACGGGAACGCTGGCCGAAGGGATCACACGTCAGGCGGGGCACCCAGCACGCCCCGCCTGACGCGTCCCCGAGCCGCCATGCCCAAGGCAGGGGCAGTTGCGTGACACTGCGACCGCCTCAAGCGTCTAACAGGCACTGCCGATACTCGCATGCAGGCCAAAAAGCGCATGCCGACGACGGCGGCGCACGCGCGGTCCTCGCGCCTCCAGCATATATGAAACATCCCACCAGTGGCCTCGCTCGCCGGAGCGCCCGGTGCCGAACACTAGAGGGATTTTCGCCGTGCAGAAGCTCGTCATCCTGCTTGTCCTCGCGGCGCTCGCGGCCAGCGCCCCGCGCGCCGCGGCACAAACCGGCAAATACGTCATCGTCGTCAACCCCAGCAATCCGATCCGGCGCCTGAGCCAGACGCAGCTGTCGCGCATCTATCTGGGCAAGCTCCAGGGGTGGGATATCAAGGGCAGGGTGGAACCGGTGGTGGTGCTGGACCTCAAGGCGGGCTCTCCGCTACGCGAGAAGTTCACGCAGGACGTGTTGCGCAAGTCAGCGAGTGAAGCGGAAGCCTACTGGCGGCAGGAGATCTATTCCGGACGCAGCTTCCCACCCCTCGAGCAAACGGAGCCTGAGGCACTCGCGCAGGTGCGCACCTCACTGGG
>JBDSSY010000288.1:0-5288 GCA_039928585.1 Gemmatimonadaceae bacterium
CGAAATGCCAACGGCCAGCACGGCATCGTTGGGCCGCTGTGAGCGTACCGCGGCGATCGCGGCGATGGACGCGGCCCACCACGCGTCGGGATCCTGCTCGGCCCAACCCGGGCGGGGCGTGCTCAGCGTGAGCGGTGCGGTGGCCGACGCGACGACGTCGCCCGTCGGCCGCACCAGAATCGCCTTGACGCCACTCGTGCCGATGTCCAGCCCGAGGAAGACGCCTTCGTGCACGTCAGCGCACTCCGAGAAGGATCTCCATCGTGAGCTGGTCGAGCCGCTCGTAGCCGAAGCCCGTGCGACGCATCGCGTCGACATCGAGGGGCTGGGCCTTGAGCGCGGCAGCATGCTCCGGCGTGAAGCGAGGCGGCGTCGCGTGCTCGCCGTCGCCTCGCGAGCGAACCTCGTGGAGCATCTGCTGAATCTCGGTGTCCCCGTTCCACCGTTCGGCCTTCGCCTTGAGAATGAGATAGGTCCGCATGCAGCCGGCCGCGAACGCCCATACGCCCTGTTCGTCTTCCGTGCGATAGGCGTGGGCGTCGAAATGACGCATGCCGTTCCACCCGGCATCCTCCAGCAGCTTCACGAGGAAGAACGCCTGCTTCGGATCGACCGCGCCGAACCGAAAATCCTGATCGTAGCGGCCAGGCTTCTGATCGTTCAGGTCGATGTGGAAGAGCTTTCCGGCGTCGAGCAGTTGCGCGACTCCGTGCGTGAAGTCGAGGCCCGCCATGGTGTCGTGGGCGACCTCGGGATTGACCCCCATCATCTCCGGGTGATCGAGCGTGTGGATGAATGCCAGGGCATGGCCGATCGTGGCCAGATAGATGTCGCCACGCGGCTCGTTCGGCTTGGGCTCGAGCGCGAAGCGATAATCGAATCCCTGCGCGATCGAGTACTCCGAGAGGAAGTTGAGCGCTTCGCGATACCAGCGAAGCGCCTCGCGGGGATCCTTGGCGGCGTTCGTCTCCGTACCTTCGCGCCCGCCCCAGAAGACGAACGTCTCCGCGCCCAGTGCGTTGCCGAGGTCCATCGCGCGCATGGTCTTCTGGAGGGCGTACCGCCTGACGCGCGGATCGCTGCTCGTGAAGGCGCCGTCGCGGAACGCGGGGTCGCTGAACAGGTTGGTCGTTGCCATCGGGACTTTCAGTCCCGACTGCGCGAGGACGTGCTTGAAATCCCTCACGATGCGATCGCGGTCGCTCGCGGTCGCGTCCCGCGGCACGAGGTCCTCGTCGTGGAGATTCACGCCATACGCGCCGAGCTCTGCGAGGTGCTCGACGATGGACGCCGGCGACAGCGCCGGGCGCACCGCTTCGCCGAATGGGTCGCGCCCGGTATTCCCGACCGTCCAGAGGCCGAAGGTGAAATGATGCTCGGGCCGCGGCGCGTACGGGTCCCGCGAAGGCGCGGTCATGGCGCGGAATCCACCTTGCTGCCCCTGATGAGCCGAAGGGACAGCCGGCGAGGAGAAAGGGACATCGGTCTATTCCAGGACAGGGTCGCGACTGATACTATAGCGCCGTGATGCCCTCTCTCCAACGCAAGCTCCGTTTCGGCATGGTCGGCGGCGGGCCTGGCGCCTTCATCGGCGCCGTACACCGCCGCGCCGCGACGATGGACGGTCTCGCCACCCTCGTCGCGGGCGCCTTCTCGTCCGACCGGGAGCGATCGCGCGCGCAGGGACGTGAACTGCACCTCGACGCGCACCGCGTCCATGACGACTACGAGACGATGGCCGAGCGCGAGGCGGCGCTCCCGGAGGGAGAACGCATCGATTTCGTGTCGATCGTCACGCCCAACCACGTCCACTATCGCGCCGCGAGAGCGTTCATCGAACGCGGGATTCACGTCATCTGCGACAAGCCGATGACGACGACGCTCGACGACGCGGAGGCGCTCTGTCGTCTCGTGCGCGAGCACGACGTGGTGTTCGCGTTGACGCACAACTACAGCGGCTACCCCCTCGTGAAGCAGGCACGCGCCATGGTGCGGGCGGGGGAGTTGGGCGTCGTGCGCAAGGTGGTCGCGGAGTACTCGCAGGGATGGCTCTCGACCTTGGTCGAGGCCACGGGGCAGAAGCAAGCCGACTGGCGCACCGATCCCGCACGGGCTGGCGCTGGCGCCCTCGGCGACATCGGCTCGCACGCCGAGCATCTGGCACGCTACGTCACGGGGCTCGAGATCGAGCAGCTCTGCGCCGATGTGAGCACCTTCGTCGAAGGCCGTCGCATCGACGACGACGCGAACCTCCTCGTGCGGTATCGCGGAGGCGCGAAGGGCGTGCTGTTCTGCTCCCAGATCTCGCTCGGCGAGGAGAACCGCCTCGCCCTGCGCGTGTACGGCACCGAGGCGTCGCTGGAGTGGCATCAGGAGGAGCCGAACGAGCTCGTCGTGCGGCGTGCGAACGGTCCGATGCAGGTCTACAAGCCCGGGCACCCCTTCCTCGCTCCGGCCGCGCGGCACGCGACCCGACTTCCCTCGGGCCATCCCGAAGCCTTCCTCGAGGCCTTTGCCAACATCTACGCGAACGCGATGCGGACCATTGGCGCGCGCATCGCCGGGAATACGCCGGACCTGCTCGACCTGGATTTCCCGACTGTAGATGACGGCCTCGCCGGCGTGCGCTTCATTCACAGCGCCATCGCCAGCGGCCGCCGCGCCGACTGGGTGTCATTAGGCGTATCGTGACCGATCCGGCACTTCCTCACACCATCCGATCATGACGCGACCCGTGACATTGTTCACCGGCCAGTGGGCCGACATGCCGCTGGAGTCGCTCGTGAAGAAGGCGAGCGAGTGGGGCTACGACGGCCTCGAGCTGGCCTGCTGGGGCGACCACTTCGACGTCGAGCGCGCGCTGGCGGATGACCGGTACTGCGAGCAACGACGCGAGCTGCTCGCGCGCCACGGCTTGCGGGTGTTCGCGATCGCGAATCATCTGGTGGGCCAGGCGGTGTGCGACCGCATCGACGAGCGCCATCGCAGCATCGTGCCGCCGCGCGTCTGGGGCGACGGCCGGCCGGAGGGCGTGCAGCGTCGCGCCGCCGACGAGATGAAGAACACCGCCCGCGCCGCCGCCCGCCTCGGCGTCTCCGTCGTCAACGGCTTCACCGGCTCCTCGATCTGGCATTTGCTCTACAGTTTCCCGCCCGTGCCCGAAGAGATGATCGATGCCGGCTATCGCGACTTCGCCGATCACTGGCGTCCGATCCTCGACGCATTTCAGGAGGTGAAGGTCCGTTTCGCCCTCGAGGTGCACCCGACCGAGATCGCCTTCGATATCTCGTCCGCCGAGGCTGCCCTGGAGGCGATCGAGGACCACCCGTCGTTCGGCTTCAACTACGACCCGAGCCACTTTGGGTATCAGGGCGTCGATTACGTGGCGTTCATCGAGCGCTTCGGCGACCGGATCTTCCACGCGCACATGAAGGACGTGTGGTGGTCGAGCACCCCGCGACGCTCAGGAGTGTTCGGCGGGCACCTGCCGTTCGGCCATCCCGATCGTGCCTGGGACTTCCGCTCGATCGGGCGGGGTCGGATCGACTTCGAAGAGGTGGTTCGCGCCCTCAATCGGGTTGGGTACCGTGGACCGCTGTCCGTGGAGTGGGAGGACATCGGGATGGAGCGGGAATTCGGTGCGCGGGAGGCGTGCGCGAAGATCAAGGCGCTTGACTTCGCCGCGTCCACGGTCGCCTTCGATGCGGCGTTTGCGGCGGAGCGATGACAGCGGAATAGCGCAAGCGGCGGTGCGCAAAAGGACCTCGTCGAATTCCGAGTGACACCTCTTTTCGATCGTGGGTTGGGAAGGACGCAGGAGCACGGCGCTGCTCTAGCGTTTGTTGGTGCCGACCGGCTTACGTCGCGTGCCGCTTCGTCGTGCGCTCACGGGTCCCTTCGCGGCCTTCGGCGCGAATGCCGCAGAGGCTGCCTCTCTTGCCCGTGCCACTTGCTCACGAAGTGACATGAAGAGAGCCACCACCGCTTGAGGTATCTCTTGGGGGATACGTATCTCTTGGAACGACGGCATTCGCGTGGCGCTAAGCGCGCACGGTCAGCTGTCGAATTCGTCGGCGACCTACAACTCGTCCCCGGAATCCGGCGGCTGACGTCGCACTCGAACTTTCTTGAGGACCTGTTCAAATTTCTTTCGGCTTCCTCGCGTAGCCCGCGCGCCCAGATACTCGCCCGTCATCAAGGCCGCCATCTTTTCGGCGAGCGCCGTGGCGATCAGCTGGTTGATCGAGATGTCTTCCCGCTCCGCGAGTTCACGTGCCTGCTTGTGCAGGGAGTCCGGAAGACGAAGGCTGATGCTGCTCATGGAACCACCCGGAGACGCCGGAGAAAATCCCCCGGGCTGATGGGAGTGACGCCAAACTGGTCGGCGCCGTTGAAATGACGGAGGTTGTGCGTAACGATGAAATCTGCGCCCGCTTCGACTGCCAATTCCAGGAGCAGATCATCTGTCGGGTCGGGCAAGAAGGGACGCCAGAGGTAGAAAATCGCGCAATGATCGGCGACCTGGCAGATGTAGTCGAGAAAATCATCGATATCGGCGAAGGTCAGTCCGAGCTCGCGAGCCTGGCGCTTGGCGACCGCTTCGTACTCGAGAATCAGCGGGACCGAAATGCTCACCAGAAAGTCCGTTCCGCCGAGCCGCCGCAGCAACTCGTGCGATGCTCCTTCCGCCGAGCGGAGCCCGGAAATCAGCACACTCGTATCAAGGACGATCGAAGCGGACATATGGTATCATATACGATACCACGCCTTTTCCGCAAACGACGCGACGGTGTCTGTGCAGCGTTCGGTGTCCGTGCAGCCCGCAGTCGAGTCCGGCTGAAACTATTCTCGCATTCGCCGAACCGGGCACGCGCTCTGCTCCATTTACATGTCACCTTTTACTGGAGCATCACAATGGCGCAAGACTACAAGGAAGCGATATCCGCCCTCAACGACCTGGTCGAGACGTGCAAGGACGGCGCGAACGGGTTCCGCACGGCGGCTGCCGCGGTGAAGAACACCCAGGCGAAGACGCTCTTCACCTCACGCGTCCAGCTGATCGAACACGCCGCCCAGGAGCTGCAGGCCGAAGTGCGTCGGCTGGGCGGCGATCCGGAGACGACCGGCACCGTCGCCGCGAAGATTCATCGCGGATGGATCGACCTCAAGGCGGCCGTCACCGGAAAGGACGACGCGGCGATCATCACGGAGTGCGAGCGCGGCGAGCAGGTCGCTGTCAAAAATTACGAGGACGCGCGGAAGAAGGAGCTTCCCGTCGCGGTGCGCAC
>JBDSSY010000289.1:0-6995 GCA_039928585.1 Gemmatimonadaceae bacterium
GGGGCTTGCGCAGTCCCTTGGGTAGTCCCTCGATGAAGCAGAACTCGCACCGATTCGCGCACCGGCGAATGGTCGGAGGCTCGAGCTCCACTCCGAGTGCCTCACCCTCGGGCCGCTCGACCTCGTAGACGACTGCTTCGCCGCCAGGCAGGCGTGCCTCGATGACCAGTTCGTCGTCGGCCGTGAGGAACTCCCAATCGAGGAAGTCACACAGTTCGCGGCCGTTGACGGTCAGGAGCTCGGTGCCGGACACCACCCCCATTTCCTCACAGATGCTGCCCGGCAGAACTCGACTGACACGAACCATGAATCCGTGGCCTCCAGGCCTCCAGCTCCGCGACGGGGGAAGACCACACGAAGTGAGAGTCTTCCCCCTTCAGACCACGTGGCCGCGTCGAACCTGCATCTCATGCAAGGTAGGAGCTCAGGGCTCCGAAATCAAGCAGGATACAGCACTTCGGCGACGCGCGGCAAACGGTTTTCCATTCGACGACAACGAAAAAGGCGCCCGCTCGAGAGCGGACGCCTTTCTGGTGCCGGACCGACTATTCGACGATGGAGTAGCGGTAGGCGATCGCATTGGCGGCCGCGATCTTGACCGTGAAGTTCGCCGTCTTGCCGGGTGCAAGGGCCTCGGTCGTGAGCGAGCTCGACCCGATGACGGCTCCGGCCTTGTCCAACGCATCGAACTTCAACGTGACGGCCTTCGGAACCATGGCCGAGGCGGCGGGCTTCGCGGGTGTCTTGCCCCGTACCGGACGCGCGGTGGATACCTCGGCGTTCATCTTGTCACGACGATCGAGAATGGTACCGCCAACCACGATCTGGTTCTCGGTCGGTGAAAACTCGGTGAACGTGACCTCGATGGGAAGCTTGTTCCCCTTGGTGTACCAGGTGAGGGTGGAATCGTTGTACGCGGCGGCCACTGCGGTCCGCTTCGCCTGCTGCGCGGTCTTCGCCATGGAGAGGTAGGCGCGCGCACCGAGATTGTAGTTCTCGGGATTCGCCGGATCGACGGCGACGAGGCGCGTGACGATCGGGGTGACCTTGTCGTTCTTCTCGAGTGTCAGGTAGGTCACGGCGAGGTTGAACAGCGCGTCGCGATTGAAAGGATTCTGCGTCAGCGTGCCCTCGAACAACGTCGCCGCATCAGCCGAGCGATTGCTCCGCGCGGCATTGACGGCTGAATTGAGCAGATCCTGATACTCGTACGACCCGGGGTTGGCGATCAGACCTGCGTAGCTCTTCACGAACGCCGCGGTGTCGCCGGCAAGAAGGAGCGCCGTCTGGTAATTCTGTCGACCACCGTACAGAAACGTCCCCTTCGTTCCCGGAGTGGCCACGAGCTGCTCGTACACCTCGGCCGCTTTCCGAGCCGCCGCCGCGCGATCCGCGGCTGCGGCTGACTGCGCGTTGTTCAGGTAGACGTTGCCCGCGTTCGCGAGCATCTGGCGGCGGACATCCCGATAACTGGTGTCGCGCCCGGCCACGTCCGCCGCGCGCATCCAGTATTCGAGTGCCTTCACGTTGTCGTTGCGCTTGGACGCCACGCTCCCGAGCACCATCGTGCCGTAGGGTGACGCGGGGTAGAGCCGGTTCGCCTGGGTTGCGTAGTACTCGGCGGAATCCAGCTTGTCGGCATTGAGCGAGTTGATCGCGCCATTGGCGACGTCGAGATAGTACTTGTGCCCGCCCCGGTAGAACGCCGTGTTGTCGAGGCAGGTGGGCTTGGCCGCTTCCACGATCCGGAACGCAGAGTCGAGCGCGCCGACGAGGTCGATGGTCGCGTCGGGATTGGTGGTGAAGCCGAGATCCCGTCGCTTGGCCGTCGCACCGGTGCCGGGCTGATTCAGCCAGAGGCTCAGCGCTTCGCCGAGAATGTAGGCGCGTGCCACTGGCTCATCTCCCGACTTCTCGGGCGACTCGACCATCTTCACGGCGTTCTTGAGATTCGTTGCGGCGAGGGGCGTACCCGTCGCCTGCCGCGCCACATCGAACGCCAGCGCCGCGCGCGCAGTGTTCCCCTTCATCGAGTCGCCGATGTCGCAGGCGGACGCCTTCGCGGCTGCCTGGGCGCCTAGCACATCGGACGAGACGGCCAGTGTAGCGCCAATGAGCAGAATTCTACCGAGCAGAGCCATCAGAGTTCTCCGGAAAAGAGCGTGGCGTGCCGGTGCCGTCACCGGTGCGCGTTCGGGTACCCGGCCGGGCTAGGTGCGTTCCGCGGCCTGCAGGGCAAGCTGATAAATATCGGCATGCCGACGCCCGGTCGCCAGAGCGATGCGTCGCACGTCGTCGTACTCCGGCTTCACCCGTGATCCGCCGTCGGGAAGCGTGACGACCTTTACGTTGAGTTGGTGCCCGAGCACGCGCACCTCTCGCATGGTGCGCGCCAGCGCCACGCGATCCAGGCCGGAGCGACGGACGCCGATCGTCGTAGTCTCGGTGAGCAGGTATGCCTCGAAGCGGTCAGCATCCGCGGGCCGGCACATGACCTCCACCCGCGTGCCGGCCCTGCCTTTCTTCATGACGGCCGCGAGCAGGACGACGTCCAGGGCTTCGTCGCCCCGAAGCTGGTCCACGACCGCCGCGAGGTACTCGGGCGACATGTCGTCCACGTCACAGGTGAGGACGACGATTCGTTCACGTTCGGACGGATCGAGCCGCGGGATCGTCCCGACGTCGGCGAGAATGACACGCAATGCGTTGGCGCGCCCCGGAAAATCCTTCGATCCCGCGCCGTATCCGCTCCGAAGGGGCACGTACTCCGCTGGTGGCGCACCGGTGGCCAGCACCCGAACGAGCGCAGCACCCGTCGGTGTCACCAGCTCACCCGCGCCCTCCGGTCCTGGCCGCACGAGAAAACCCTCGAGCAACTTGAGCGTGGCGGGAGCAGGTACGGGGAGCAAGCCATGCGCCGCGCGCACCGTGCCGTCGCCCGTCCGCAGCGCACCGCACCGGACGTCGTGCACCCCGAGAAGCTCCAGGCCCCAGATCGAGCCAACCACGTCGAGAATGGCATCCACCGCGCCCACTTCGTGAAGGTGCACGTCCTCCGCCGGCATGCCGTGAATCTCCCCTTCAGCCGTTGCGATGGCCATGAACGTTGCGTCGGAGAGTTGCCGCACGCGATCGGGCGCGCCCGACGATGCCACGAGTTCGCGAATCTGCGCGATGTGGCGTCCATGCGGCTGTGGCGGAATGTTGAAATCCACCTTCCAGCACACGATCTCTCCGCGCAGCACCTCCCGAATCTCGACCGTCACCTCTCCGAGACCGAGGGAAGCAGGTAGCGCGCGCAACCATTCCTGATCGAGGCCCACGCCGAGCAGGGCACCGAGCATCATGTCGCCGGCAATACCACTGAAGGGATCGAGGATTGCGGTGCGCATGGCGACAAAGCTAGCAAGGGACACGACCGCGTGACGCTACCGCGCGATGGGTAGCTCGACCCGGATTCGCGTACCGACACCGGGCTCGCTCTGCACGTCGATCGCGCCTCGATGCGCATCGACGATTCCCTTGACGATGTAAAGCCCGAGCCCGGCGCCTGCCCGCGACGTCTGCGTCGCTTGCCAGAATCGATCGAAGAGATGTGGAAGGTGTTCCGGCGCGATGCCCGCTCCCGAATCGCGCACCTCATAGACCACGCGACTCTCGTGCAGCTCGCCACGGAGAGAGATCGTCCCGCCGGGGGACGTGAACTTGACGGCGTTCCCCACGAGGTTCGCGAAGAGCTGGCTGATGCGGCCGCGGTCCACAGCGACATCGACGTCCGGGCCATGCCACTCGTGCTTCAGCGTCAGACCCTTCGCCAGGATACTTGGTTCTTCCTCGAGCGCAGCATCGCTCAGCAAGAGCGAGGCGCTCGTCGGCACCTCGGCGACGGCGAGCGTCCCCGCGTCGATGCGCGAGACATCGAGCAGATCCTGGATGAGCGCATTGGCGCGCCTCGTCGCCCGGCGCATGATCTGGAGCTGCGGTACCAGCGGCACCTCGACGCCCGGCGTACCGAGCACATCGAGCAGGAACGATGTGCTCATCTGGATCGTGTTGAGCGGATTCCGCAGGTCGTGGGACACGATCGCGAGCACGTCGTCACGCGCACGCGTGGCGCGCTGCGCTTCGCCGTACAGCAGCGCGTTGTCCACGGCAAGCGCCGCACGGCGCGCGAGGTCTTCGATGAAGAGAAGATCATCAGCCGACGAGAGCCGTGCGCCCTCGAGCGCCAAAAACTGGAGCACGCCAAGCACGCGTCCGCGCGCGACGAGCGGCACGACGAGCATGGTTGTCGCACCACGTCGCTCGAGCGCCGCGATCAGGGAGGGATCTCGCGCGACATCGCCGAGGTCGCGCCGGTCGGCGGCGACGATGAGTTGCGATGTCCGCTCGGCGATCGCGCGAGTGAGCGATGCGGAGGGCGAGAGCGGGTCCGATGCGCCGTGTTCCGAGGGCGCGACGGTCGCCACGCCATCGAGCGCGTGCGCGATCTCCACACGTCGGCGACGACCATCGGCATCGAGGAGATCGACCGCGCATACATCGGCCAGACGCGGCACAGCCAGGCGCGCGAGCTCGCGCAGCACCTCGAGCGAGTCGAGCGACGAGGACAACAGCTCGCCTGCATCAGCGAGAAAGCGCGCCCGCCGCTCGGCGTCGCGAACCACTTCGCTCGTGCGGACGAGGTCGGAGTAGCTGGAGACCAGCAGCTCGAGGATCTGTTCCTTGGTCGCACGGATGGCGAACCGCGTGCCGAGCAGCTCGACGGAAATCTCCTCCGGCGGTGAGACGTGTTCGCCGCTCGTGCGCGCAAGCACAGCGCGAAGTCGCGTGAGCAGCCACGCGGGCTGGTAGGGCTTTGTGACGTAATGATCTGCCCCGCAGGCGAGTCCGCGTACGATGGCGAGCGGGTCGTTCAGGCTCGTGAGCAGGACGACGGGCGTATCGGCCGACGCGGCGGTCGCCTTGATGCGGCGACAGAGCTCGTACCCATCCATGCCGGGCATGACCACGTCGCTGAGCACCAGGTCCGAGCGCTCGCGCGCGAGCTGGGCGAGCGCCAGCTCCCCACTTCGGGCGATGCGGACACTGAATCCCTCCGTCGTCAGCAGATGCTCCAGGGCCGCAGCCTGCGTGGCGCTGTCCTCGACGACAAGGATGCTCGACCCGCCTTCGTTCCGCGCGGGCTGACGCGACGGCGTCATGAGGTCAGCTCCACGAGCTGATTGGCGATCTGCGCGATCGGCAGTACGCCGTGAACCACGCCCGCGCGCACGGCCTCGGCGGGCATGCCGAAGATCACGCTCGTCGCCTCATCCTGCGCGAGTACGTGTCCGCCTGCCGCGAACAGGTCGCGAAGACCGTCCACGCCGTCGTCTCCCATGCCGGTCAGGATGACGCCAATGGTTGAGGATCCCGTCGCTTTGGCGGCGGAGCGGAAGAGGTGTGTGGCGGAGGGGCGGAACGAGCCGACCGCTGGCCCGCTGTCAATGAGGAGTCGCATCACGCCGTCGGCGCTGGCCTGAATGCCCAGATGATGATCGTCTGGTGCGACATACACCGTGCCCGCCCGCGCGATTTCTCCGAGTGAGGCGATCGTCACCCTGAGCGGGGTGCCGCCGCCAAGCCAGTGTGCGAGTCCCTGCGTGAAACCACGCGCAATGTGCTGTACGACGAGAATCGGAACAGGAAACTGCTTCGGCAACGCTGCGAGAATGGTGAGGAGCGCAGCGGGCCCGCCGGTCGACGCGGCGATGGCCACCAGTCGGATCGGCCGCGCGACACGAGGTCTCGGCAGCGGAATGGCCACGACGGGTGATGACGTGGGTGTGCCGTGTCGCCGCACGAGCTTCACCTGGGCCATCGCTTTGACCATGTTCACGAGGTGTCGCTGTTCTGCATCGTGCGGCAGGACCTCCGGCCCGCGAGGCTTGGGCAGAGCGAGCACGGCTCCGGCACGGATGGCTTCGAGCGACAGCTCCACATCGCCAATCTTCGTCGTCGTAGAGACGATGATGATGGGTCGCGGCGAGCGCGTCATGATTTCCTTCGTCGCTTCGAGACCATCGAGCGTCGGCATGTGGACGTCCATCGTGACCACGTCCGGTCCCAGACGCGCCGTCATCTCGACGGCTTCGCGCCCATCTCGCGCCTCGCCGACGACCTGAATGCCCGGCTCGGCGGAGAGGAGCGCCACGAGCAGCGCGCGGGCCGTTGGCGAGTCGTCGGCGACCAGTACCCTGATCACGGTGCGATCTCCGGCGGTCGACCGAGCAACAACCGCACCGTATCGACCAGATCCTGCTGGTCGAAGCTGGACTTGGCGATGTATGCGTCCGCGCCCGCCTCCAGCCCTCGCGCACGATGTTCCGGTTGATCGAGCGAGGTCACGAGAATCACCGGAATGCGAGCTGTTCGAGGATCTGCCCGCATGCGCTCGCAGAGGCCGATGCCGTCGAGGCGAGGCATCTCGACGTCGCTCACGACGAGGGCGAAGGTCGTGCGCTCCAGCGCGTTCCACGCGTCCATTCCATCGACGGCTGTGGTCACATCGTATCCGGCACCTTTCAGGACACTTTGCTCGAGTGTACGCGACGTGATCGAGTCGTCCACCACCAGTACGAGCGGCCGGACGACGGCAGGCCGGATACGCGGGATAGCACCCGGAGCGCCGCCGCTCGCCGCGCGCTGCGTCGCCAACGTGACGAGTGCGGGCACGCTCATCACCAACACCACGTGTCCCGCCCCGATAACCGCCGAGCCGACGGTCGCGAGTGCGGACTCGGCGTTCACGTGCTCGAGTGGACGCAGCACGAGTTCGCGTTCGTCAAGGAGATCGTCAGCCGTGACAGCGATTCGCTGGCCGGCGACCTCGAGAATCACCACCTGCACGTGTTCCGTCCATGGCGAGGCGCGATACGGCGGACCGAGCAGACTCGCGAGTGCCAGGACCGGCATGGGCGCGCCGGCGGTGACGAGCAGGTCGCGCCCGTCCA
>JBDSSY010000290.1:0-3246 GCA_039928585.1 Gemmatimonadaceae bacterium
GGGACGCGCGAGATTACGGCGTTGATGGACTACGACGCGTTATGCGGTGTCTCGCCGTCCGGGTCGTTGAACGGTGATGAACACGCCGTCGAGGAGGACGTCGCCAGCGGTGAGATCACGCCGCAGCGTCTCCACGCGCGAATCAAGGCTGGTGACTCCATCACAGTGCTCGACGTAAGGGAAACATACGAATGGGCGATCGCCCGACTGCCCGACGCCCGGCTGATCCCCCTCGGCTCGCTTCCGCGAGCTGTAAACTCCCTCGACCGCACTGCGGAGATCGTTGCCTACTGTCACCACGGAACGCGGAGTGCTGCTGCAGTGGCATGGCTCCAGGATCAGGGCTTCGCGAAGGTATTGAACCTCGTGGGCGGTATCGACCGCTGGAGTCTCGAGGTGGATAACACCGTGCGCCGCTACTGATCGCATGCCTCTCACGTCACCGTGATACCGTTCCTGCTCGGCGCTGCCGCCGCGACGGCGTTGGCGGCACTGAACCGGCGCCGCATTGGTCGCGGGGTGGTAGCCGATTATGTCACGCGCTTTCCCGCTGACGCCGCTGGCGTCGCAAATGGCGCGGCGGGATACGTCCTCCCCGGCACAAGCGGTCGCGGCGTGCTCCTCCTGCACGGCTCGGGTGACACGCCCCACTCGATGCGCTCTCTGGCCGTGGCGCTGAACGCGGCGGGCTACGAGGTGCACGCTCCGTTGCTGCCTGGGCATGGCCGATCCCCGGCATCGTTCGCGAGCGCGACGGCGAGCGACTATCGCGCCGCCGTCACGACCGCGCTCGCAGACGTGGCGCGCCGCAACGCGTGGACGGGCGTCATCGGACTCTCGATGGGGGGTGCATTGGCCGCGATTGTCACCAGCGAGTCCACGAGCGTGGATGCGCTCGTGTTGCTCGCGCCCTATGTGATGCCGACGGCGCAGGTCCGGGTGACGAGCCGGTTGTCGGCACTGTGGAGTCTCCTGGTGCCGTACGTGCGAGGCCGAGGCGAATCGTCAGTACACGATCCGATCGCACGCGAGGAAAGCCGCGCGTACGGAACGTTCTCCAAGGGGGCGCTGGCCGCACTGGTTGCAACCGCGGATGCGGGTTACCACGCGCTCGGCACCATCACTGTGCCGACGCTGGTCATCAACTCGGCGAAGGACAACCGAATCCCGCGCGCGCTCGCGAACCGCGCGCTGCACGCGATCACCGCTCCCCTCGAACAGCACTGGCTGGAGGGCTGCGGTCACATCATCACCGTGGACTACTGCAAGGATACGGTGGCGCAACTGGTACTGTCCTTCCTCGCGCGCCACACCGGCTGATCGCCGGCGGGCACGCAAGCGAAGGATGGGTCAGCTGGTGACGCGATCCACGATGTTCTCGCCGAGTTCTTTCGCGGCGTCGACGCCCTGACTCACCGCGGTCTGTGCCTGCTCAACCACGCCCGTGGCGACGCGCTTCACGCGATCGACGATCGAAGTTGACTTCGCCTTGCTCTTCCGTGCGGGGCTCTTCTTCGCCGCGCTACGCGTCACGGCCGCCTTTTTCGCGGACCTGGAACGCTTCGCCGCGCCAGCCTTCCGTGTGGCCGCACCCTTTTTCGCGGACGTCGAACGCTTCACGGCGCTCTTCTTACGCGTGACGGCACCCTTTTTCGCGGACGTCGAGCGTTTCGCAGCGCCAGCCTTCCGAGTCGCGGCCGCCTTCTTGGCGCTCTTCTTCGCTGCGCTCTTCCTGGCGCTCTTTTTCGCCGCGCCCTTCCTGGCGCCGCTCTTCTTTGCCGCGCTCTTCTTCGTTGCACTGCGCTTGGTGCCGCGCGCCTTCTTCTTAGCTGCCATCGCTGCGTCTCCTCTACCGGAAAGTGGCCGTCAGTGCTGCGCGAATCGTTGATGTCGCTGGCAAGTTTCGAGCGCGATATCGCGTCCGGCGGACTTGCTGCCGCATGCCTGTGACTGTATTCGCTGCTGCATCTTACTGCATTCGCGCGGGAGCGCGACGGATCACTGCAACGTTCTCCTGCGCAAAGATGGCGACGATGCGTGGAATCGGCCAGCCGCAGGTGCCATGAGCGTCGTACTCATTTCGCTGGCGGCTCAACGGAAGGGGGCCACTGCACCTTGTTCGAATACGGCCGGCCGAACACGGCGCCGAGTGCTTCTCGGGGATCGGCGGTCCGGACTACGACGTCGAGCGAGTCACCGAGGCGCAGGGAGTGCGTGAAATCACGATATCGAGCGTACGAATGGAAGAAGCCCGACGGGCCGGGGCGTGTCAGTCGTCCAAGGAGGATGTCGAGGAAGCCGATGAAGTGGTACGCGTAGAAGGCGTTCAGCGTGCGGAAGCGAGGGAGATCGCTCTCGATGATGCCGCGTGGAAGTGACCCGTGCTTTCCCCATTGCACGTTTATCGCGGGCGTGCCGCGATCGGTCCAGTCGGAGTGCAGGATGTCACCGTGCCAATAGGTCCAGAGATCCGACGGCGCTCCGGTGGAATCGTAGCCGACCCAGACCACCTCTTCGTCCGTGGGCACGGTGTACGGAATCCATGCGCCGTGGACGTCGTCCTGCCACAGGAGGTGGTAGGCGATGACGCGTCGCGCCGGGTGCACGACGGCGACGGCTCGACTCAGCGGGAACACTTCGTCGATCTGCAGGTAAAGGATGGGTGCCAGCGCACGCGCGAGCTTCGCAGCCGCATCGGCGGAATCGAGCGCAGCGGGGATGATGGCGGGGCGCGGAGGAATGTGTGCATGAGGTCCGCACGCGGACAGCAGGCACAGGCCGATCAGGACCGCACCTCGGAGCTTAATTCGCAAGACGATGCCCCACTGTGCTTTAGGCCCTTTGAGGGTTACTATTCGTCGAGGCGTCCCGGCGCCTCGATATGTACCGGGTCAGTACGAAATCATTCTGGAGGGGACTTATGCGCAAGCCGCGACCGGCTACGTATAACCCAGTGCAAGCGCTTCACCTGATCGCGAATGACCGGAATGGCTCACCATTGAGCTGTCCGTCGTGTTCTGGTCAGATCGAACGCACGCCCGACGATTTTCCACCGCCTCCGCGCTCGCAGGTCACCCTGCAGTGCCGGGAGTGCGGACGTGTAGCGCGCTACATCGCGGGCGCTGCCTAGGCACACTGGCAGTGGCATTACGTCATTCTCGCGACACGGGGCCGAATCACTCGGCCCCGTGTCGCGTTTTGTGGTGGCGTCGATCACGCAGAAGCCCCGCCGGCTCAGTCAGGTAC
>JBDSSY010000291.1:0-14110 GCA_039928585.1 Gemmatimonadaceae bacterium
TCGTAGAAGAAGTCGGTGATGTCGTCCCAGATGCCCGCCATCTTCTTCCCGTAATCGAAGAATTGGCTGAGCCGCACGTACATCTCGTTCATCACCGTCAGGTTGATCGTCGAGCTCATCCCGCCCGGCACGATCGTCTGCGGATGCGGATACTTCCCGCAGATGAGCACATACGCCTCACGCGCCACCCGCGTCATGTGCAGCGCCTCGAGATACAGGCCGCCGCTCAACGGGTTCAGGTCCACCATGAGATCGTGCATCGTGCGATAGCCGTGCACGTTCGCATGCTTCGCCTCCGTCACCTTCGCCTTCTCGATCATCCCGGGATTGGTCCCCTTGACGATCACTTCCGAATAATCAGGTCCGGCGAGCAGGTGCAGGTGCAGCGGGTTGTCATACAAGAACTCGAGCGACAGCGCGAGGTTGCGAATCAGCACGCCGAGCGGCGGCGGCTGGCAACCGATCGCCATCTCGATGGCGAGCGCCGAGCAGGTGGAGTGCACGCCGCCGCAAACGCCGCAGGCCCGGCTCGTGATGTAGATCGCGTCGCGTGGGTCGCGGCCGATCATGATCACCTCGTAGCCACGAAACAGCGTGGCGACGGCGCGCGCCTCGAGGACCTTTCGCTCCTTGATGTTGGCCACCGTGTGGAAGCCTAGTGCGCCGGCCACGCGGGTCACCGGGTCGAAGTCCACATCCTTCGTATGTCCGTTGCGCTTCACGAGCTCCGCGACCCGCTCGGCCGTGAGCTGCTTCGGCACGTTGGGTGGGCCCGCCGTCGCGGTGGAATACGGATTGGCGGCGCCATCCTTGAGGAACGCCTTGCCCTGCGCGTCGAAATCGATCGGAAGATTCTTGAAGCACATGGTGACTCCGCGGCCGCTCAGCCGAGCTTGAAGACAGTGGCGACTCGCCCGAGATGGCGGTCGGCGGCCTGAAGGCCGGTGAGGAGCTGCGTCAGGGCACCATTGATGGTCGTGAGCCGTTCCGGCAGTGGCTGCGTGTGGCCGGCCACCGCCTCGAGTCCATCGGCGATCGCCGCAACGCTGCGCTTCGCGTTCACGAGCGCCCAGGCGATGGCGATGAGATACCCCGCGAGTGCGAGCACGACGAGCGCCACGGTGATGAGCGTGAGCGTCAGCAGCATGTCTGGTTCCTCATTCGGCGCGCTGCGCCAGCACGGTGGCTGCGGTGTCCAGCTTGGCGGCAATCTGGCCGGCGACACCAATCATCGCGCCGCCCACCGTGATCGTGGTATCGAGCGCGGGGATGTACTTCGTGTTGCCCGCAATGCCGGCTGCCGCGGTGAGTGCTTCAGCGGCGTAGCGTTGAATCGAGCGCGCTGCGGACCAGGTACGGTGCAGGAGATGCACGGACAGCGGCACGAACACGAGCAGGGTGAGGCCAAGGCCGATCCACCAGAGCACGAAGACGGTATCGGGCATGAGTGGCGTGTTCATCACGCCTCCTGCTTGGTGACGGCCGTGAGCAGTGCGGCGAGATTGCCGTCCACCACGACGAGTCCGTCGCGGATCTGCGTCAGTGTGCCGTTCAGCTTCGTCACCTGTGGCGCGATCATCCCCGTCTCCGTCTCGATCGCCCGCACGCCGACACGAATCTGCGAGAGAAAGCTCGCCTTCGAGCCGTACGCCTGGTCCTCGCCGCCGATTTTCTCCAGCTCAGCCGAGATGGCATTCAGAAAGAGGGCGAGCGCGATGAAGAGCGCCGATGCGGCGAGGACCGACGCCACCATGAGCACGGTGAAGATGTTCATCGGCTCCACCGCGGTCCCAGGATGCAGGCCGGGCAGCCAGGACAACTCTCGGCGTGCGACTGCACGGCACTGGTGGCGCCGATGATGCCGACCGCCGACGTCAGGATCTTCCGCGCCGCCGCGTTCGTCTTCTCGAGCAAGGCGAGCTGGATCGTGTTGTTCGCGATGCGCTGGCCGACGTTCCAGATGAGGGAGACGCCAGCCGTGATGTCGCGCGCGGTGCGAAGGATGAGCGTCAGCAGTACGGCGACGACGCCGAGCACGACGACGAAGACCACCAGCGCCACGGTCCAGACGAGGCGGATCGTCTCAGCCGAGGGATGCAGTCCGGTCTCGTTCATCGGGCCCCCGCGTGCGATTCGAGCGCGGCAGCGAGCGCGCCGCCGTTCTGCTCGATGTGCTGGACGGTGTGCAGCATCGTGGTCGCCACCTCGTTCGTCGTGGCGAGCGCCCAGATGGGCATCGTGCTCACGCGAATCTGCTCGGCGGCGGCGAGTGCGCGAACAGCTTCCGTGTGAATGCCGCGCGCCGTCCGCCAGATGACGATGAGCAGCGTCGCGGCGATGACGACGACGACGAGCGCGACCATCATCCATAGTCGTACCGAGGCGACGAGGTCTGCGTCGGTCATTTCCCCTCCGACACGCTGTCGTCGATGTAGTCGCTCGGCTTGCCGGGCCGCGTCCCACCCCAGAGCCGCGCTTCCTCACCGGGGTTGCGGCCCGGCTTCCGTGCACCCCAGTGCTGCCACCTCTGATAGAAGTACTCCATCACCTTCAGGCCGCCCGTCTGACCCGGCAGGTTGGCCCAGCCGCTGGGTACGGCGTCGTTCACGTCCCATCGTCGCTCGCGGCTCACGTGCCGATTGCTCAGCCGCCGCAGGCGGCGAATCACACCGCCCACGCCGCGCGACATCGTCGTGGAGATGATGCCTCCGGGCGGCGCCTTGTAGAAGGGCGAAAACTTGTCCGGAAAACCAGGCATCGTGCACGCGATGCAGATGCCGCCGGCTTCCATGCACCCGCCCATGTGATTGATTGCGCCGCGCTTCACGATGTTGCAGTTCACCACCGGACCCCAGCAGCCGATCTCGACGAGACACTCCTTGCCGCCGTACTCCTTCGTGAACACGCCTTCCTCGTAGTAGCCGGCGCGCGTGCAGCCGCGATGTACCGTCTCCCCATACAGCCACGACGGACGCCCCAGCTCGTCGAACGCGGGGAGCGGTCCGATCCCCTGGAGAAAGAGCAGGATCGCGAACACCGTTTCCGTGAAGTTGTCCCCCTGCGGCGCGCAGCCGGGGATGTTGATCACGGGAAGTCCGAACGCGCTGCGATAGTCCTTGCCAAGGAAATCCATCACGCTCATGGCGCCGGTCGGGTTTCCTTCCGCCGACGGAATGCCGCCCCACGTCGCGCAGGTGCCGATGGCGATCGTCGCCGCTGCCCCCGGTGCGAGGCGGCTCAACCACTCGGTGGTGGGCACGACCGCATGACGGCCCCCTTCGGCCTCACCCGCCATCAACTCCGACCCCATGGCCGACCAGTAGCCGCCCGTGCGCTTCGCGATGCGTTCGTCCGGAACCGAGCCCTCGAACACGACCACGTACGGATCGCCAAGCGTCCCGGCGTGCGCGTCCTTGAACGACTGCATGAACTCGGCGCCCGATTCCACCGAGAGGACGGGGTGATGCAGGAGCACCTTGGGCATCGCCGGCACCGTGCCCAAGAGCAGTCCTTCGATGCCCGGGTTCGTTGCGCCTGCCACGGTGATGGTGCATCCGTCACAACTCATCCCCGCCATCCAGAAGACATGGATGGTCTTGAGCGGACCGAGCGGCAGCCGCTCAGGCTGCTCTCGAGGCATCGTCTCAGGTATGGATGGCTGTCCACCCCTGATCTTCGGTTCGGTCGCCGTCCCCATCATGAGATTCCTCGGGTGTGCCGCCGCGACGCACTTTTTTATCGAGCGTCGATTCTATGCGCCGCTGGAACGCTCCGCAAACTCACTTCGATTTTTCGAAGCGTCGACGTGGACCCCTGTTCCATGGCCGGCCTCACAATTGCGGCGGCGTACGCGAAACTGACGTCCGGCGCCGATGGCTGCAAGAACCGCTCTAGCCTCTCCCCCACAATTCCGAGTGAGTGCCCTCATGGCCGACCTTCCCACGCCGCTCGTCAGCCTCGATCGCGCCATCACGCAGTGGATGGCGAAGTATGGAGTGGGAATCCTGCGAGTCGCCCTCGGCGTCGTCTTTCTCTGGTTCGGCTTCCTGAAATACTTTCCGGGCGTCAGCTCGGAGGAAGAGCTCGCGACACGAACCATCAATGTCCTGACGCTCGGATTGATGCCGGCGCATGTGAGCCGGGTGCTGTTGGCGACCTGGGAGTGCGCGATCGGACTCGGGCTGCTGACGAGCAAGGCGATGCGCACCACGCTGCTGCTCCTCTTCGCGCAGATGCTGGGCACGTTGATGCCGCTCGTGCTCTTTCCCGCCGAGACATTCGCGCGCTTTCCCGTGGTTCCCACGCTCCAGGGACAGTTCATCATCAAGAACTTCATCTTCATCGCCGCAGCAATCGTCATGGGTGCCACCGTGCGCGGCGGACGCGTGGTCGCCGACCCCGTAATGGCGCGAGTTGCCGCGAAGGCCGACGAGCGGAAATCATCCTGACGCCGTCCCGCGTCGACGCACGTCATCGAGCGCCGCACGCGCGGCGTACGCACCGCACAATCCGTGGACTCCGCCGCCTGGCGGCGTGGACGACGAACAGAGGTAGATGTTCTTCGCGGAGGTGGCGTACGGAACGCGACGGAGCATGGGCCGAAAGAAGAGTTGACCCAGGGTGTTCGCCCCGCCGCTGATGTCGCCGCCGATGAGATTGGCGTTGTGGTGGTGCATGTCACAGGCACGCGTCACGGTCCGCTGCAGAATGCAATCGCGAAAGCCTGGCGCGAATCGCTCGATCTGACGTTCGATGCGCGCGGTCATGTCAACCTCCGATCCGTTCGGAACGTGGCAGTATCCCCACAGCGTATGCAGTCCCCGCGGTGCGCGTGTCGCGTCGAACACGCTGGGTTGGGCGACGAGCACGAACGGCCGTTCCGCGTGCTCGCCCCGCCAATTCGCCGCCTCGGATGCGACGAGCTCGTCGAGCGCGCCGCCGAGATGCACGGTGCCGGCGCGCGCGCAGTCCGCGTCGCGCCAGGGGACCGGCTGTGCGAGCGCCCAATCGATCTTGCACACGCCGGGACCGTATGCGTAGCGGGAGAGAGAACGACGATACGCCGCGGAGAATCGGTCGCCAGCGATGTGCAGGGCCTGACGCGGTGTGACGTCGAGCAGGATGCAGCGCGCGTCCGGCACGTCGCGCACGGTGTGTACGGGCGAATCCGTCACGATATCGCCACCGAGCGAACGCAGGTACGATGCAAGCGCGTTCGCGAGACTCTGCGAGCCACCCACGGGAATGGACCACCCCACTCGATGCCCCGCCGCAGCCAGAACGAGGCCAAAGGACGCCGTGGCCAGTCGTGTCAGGGGCACCGCGGCGTGCGCCGACATGCCGCCCAGGAGCGCCCGCGCCTCGATGCCGCTGAATCGACGTTCGACCAGCGACACCGCGCTGCGCAGGGCCGCGAGGCCGAATCGCCCAAGCAGCACGGGATGTCGCGGCAGGTGAACCGGCGCGAGTGCATCGGCCGCCAGTTGATCCCAGCGCGTGACGAATGGCCGGATGAGCGCATCGTATGCCGCCGCGTCCCCACCCAGGCTCGCACCCGTCTCCTCTATGGAGCGGTACAGCAGCGCGGGAGGCCTGTCGTCGAAGGGATGCGCCATCTGCACGGGCGGCTCGATCCATCGCAGCCCATGCTCGTCCAACGGGAGCGACTTGAAAAACGACGTCGCGCGCGCGAGTGGATGCACGGCCGAGCAGACGTCGTGCACGAATCCCGGCTGAGTCAGCTCAGCCGATCGTGCGCCGCCTCCGATGGTCGCCTGTGCTTCCATCACCAGCACGGAACGACCTGCTTGAGCGAAGACAATGGCCGCAGCGAGGCCGTTCGGGCCGGCGCCCACGACCACCGCGTCGTACATGCGCGTGCGGGACATGGGCGAATCGACGTTCGGCAGCGTGAGGCTCAGTTAGCAGATGCGCGGCAACGGGTCTCCCACGAGCATGTCCAGCACCCGCGAACCCCCGATTCCCGTTCGCAGCAGCACCATGCCTTCGGGCTGCTCCAGCACATCGCCGATGATGGCGGCATCGGCGCCGAACCGATGCGCGCGCAGCGCAGCGAGCGCTGCGCGCGCCTGCTCCGGCGGCACGATGGCGAGCAGCTTTCCCTCGTTGGCGATCTGGAGCGGATCGAGTCCCAGAATCTCGCACGCGCCACGTACCGCCGGCCGCACAGGGACGTGCTCCTCATCCACGCTGATGGCGAGTCGCGTGCGCGCGGTGATCTCGTTCAGCGCGCTGGCAACACCACCCCGCGTGGGATCCTTGATCACGCGCGTGTCGGGCGCCGCGGCGAGCAGCGCCGACACCAGGTCGTGCAGCGGCGCACTGTCGCTCTCGATCTCCGCATCGAGCTCGAACGCTTCCCGGGCGAGCATCACCGCAATGCCGTGATCACCGACAAATCCGCTCACGATCACGACGTCGCCTGGCCGCACCTGTTCCACGCCAAGCCGCACGCCCGCACCGACGACGCCGACGCCGCTCGTGGTGATGAACAGTTGATCGGCTTTCCCGCGGTGCACCACTTTCGTATCGCCCGTCACGATGGGCACGCCGGCCGCGGCGGCGGCGGACGCCATCGATTCTACCACACGGCGCAGGATGGCCATGTCGAGCCCTTCCTCCAGAATCAGCGCCACGGATATCGCGAGCGGACGCGCACCGGACACGGCGAGGTCGTTGATCGTCCCGTGTACGGCCAGGGTGCCGATGTCACCGCCCGGAAAGAACAGCGGGCTGACGACGTAGCTGTCCGTGGTGAGCGCGATGCGCTCGGCACTCGCGCCAGCCGCGGCAGCCGCGCCGCTCGAGAACACCGCCGCGTCCGCGATACCGTCGAGCAGCGGATTCTTGAAGGCGGGCAGGATGAGGGATTCCAGCAGCGCGTGACTGGACTTGCCGCCACTCCCATGACTGAGCGTGACGTGCTCGTCGCGCAGTCGCGGCGTGCCATCGCGCACGACGCGGGCCCGCTCCATGCGACCAAGCTGCGCCGGTAGCGACGACTCGATCCGGCCAGACCCCGTCATGCCACGCCCGCTGGGACCGCCGTCGCCGCTCCCTGACGCATCAGCGAGTACCGGCCGTAGTTGTAGTACGCGGCGCACGCGCCCTCGGGCGACACCATGCACGAGCCGATCGGCGTTTCAGGGGTGCACGCTGCACCGAAGACCTTGCACTGCCAGGGCTTGATCGCGCCCTTGAGCACCTCGCCGCACTGACACGCCTTGGGGTCGGTGACGCGGACGTTCGGCACGGTGAACTTCACCTCGGCATCGAATGCCGCGAACTCCGGCCGGAGCGCGAGCGCGCTCTGGGAGATGAACCCGAGCCCGCGCCACTCGAAGAATGGGCGCAGCATCATCGTCTCGCCGAGCATCTCCATCGCGCGGCGGTTGCCGCCGTCGCGCACCACGCGCGCGTACTGGTTCTCCACGCGCACCGCCGTCGGCCCGCCGACCAGTTGTCGCAGGATCATCACGACCGACTGCAGGATGTCCGATGGCTCGAACCCGCTCACTACCATGGGCAAACCATAGTCGCGCGGCACGAACTCGAACGGGCCGATGCCGATGATCGTGCTCACATGGCCGGGTCCGATGAAGCCGTTCAGGTTCATGCCGGGCGAATCGAGAATCGCCTTGATGGCCGGAATGATCGTGACGTGATTGCAGAACACGGAGAAATTCTTCAGCCCTTCCTCGCGGGCGCGCAGCAGCGTCGCGGCGGTGGACGGGGCGGTGGTCTCGAACCCGACAGCAAAGAAGACGACTTCGCGATCCGGGTTCTTCCGGGCAAGCGTCAACGCATCGAGCGGCGAGTAGATGAAGCGCACGTCCGCCCCGTCCGCTTTCGCGTCGATCAGGCTGCCGGTGGAGCTGGGCACGCGCATCATGTCGCCGTATGTGGCGAAGATGACCCCGGGCGTGCGGGCAATCGCGATCGCGTCGTCGATGCGGCCCATCGGGATCACGCAGACCGGACAGCCGGGACCGTGCACCAGCTCGACATGTTCCGGCAGCAGATCCTGGAGCCCGTGCTTGTAGATCGCGTGGGTATGCCCGCCGCATACTTCCATCAGCTTCACGCGCCGGCCCTCGGCCAGCCGAACGATTTCGGCGCTGAGCCTGGCGACACCCTCAGGCGAGCGATACTCGTCGACAAACCGCATGCTCATGCGTGGTGCTCCCCACGCGCCGCGAGCGCGTGCTGTGTCAGTTCGAGCAGTGTGTGCCAGATTGTCGCGTGGCCTTCCTGTATCCTCGGAACGAACTCCCGGCGTGCGATGAAACAGAAGTCGACCGCGCCGGTCCGCGCGACGGCACCCCCATCGTATCCCGTGAGCGCCACCGTCAGCATGCCGCGCTTTCGCGCTTCCGCGAACGCCGCCACGATGTTGGTCGAGTTTCCGCTCGTCGAGAATCCGAGTGCGATATCGTCGTGTTCGCCGAGGGCGCCCAGCTGTCGCACGAAGACGTTCTCGAGCCCCACGTCGTTCGCGATCGCGGTGACCGTGGCGCTGTCCGCGGGGAGCGACAGTGCGGGAAGCGAACGCCATCCACGGCCCGAGGGAGACGTGCAATCCGCGGCCGCATCATCGGCATCGGTCGCGCTGCCCCCATTACCGAACGCAATGAGCTTCCCGCTCCGCGCGAATCGCTCGGCCATCGCCTGCGCCGCGCGCTCGAAGTCGGCTTCATGTTCCGCCAGTACCTCCGCACGCAGCGCGATCACCTCAGCGCACTTGGCCAGCGTGGAGCTGCGGGCCGACGCGAGCAGCGCGGCGAGCGGTGCACCAGACCCGGCGGCGGGCGCGTTCAGGAATGGATAGAACGCGCTGGCGAAGTCCTGGTTGATACTCATCTCAACCCACCCGCTCGATGGCGAAGCCGAGGTGCACGAGCACCTCATCCCCGACCGCTGCGTCCACGAGATCGAGGGCGACCGTCGCTGGCCCGTCCGGGAACTCTACCGTTGCCGTGCGATCCCGCGCGTCGATGTCGACCACTCGTCCCACCACTGCTTCATCGCCGCAGAGATGGCATTCACCGCTCCGTGCGTCGCACTGTGCGTTCTCCTGTGGGGATATCATGGCGCCGCCGCACGGTGATCGAAGAAGAGATGCACGAGCTCCCAGAGCACATGGTAGAGCATCTCGTGCGTCTCCTGCACGATGAATGGATCGCCGGATGGCACCACGAACAGGTGATCCGCGTCGATGCCCGCTGCATCCGATGGACCCGTGAGCGCGATCGCCAGCATCCCGCGCGCGCGCGCCGACGCGAGCAGGGCCAGCTCCGCGCTCGTCGGGGCGCCCGCGGTGAGCACCATGACGAGATCTCCACGCCGCCCCATCACGTCGAGCATGCGCCGCGCGGCACCGGAGGAGAGATCAGGAAGCGCGATGGCCGGAAGCGCGCGCTTGCCCACGACGACGGGATGCACGAATTCCACCACGACATGCGCCACGTCGCTGCGCTGCGCGCCGTCGCCGCAGACGAACAGGCGCCCACCTCGCTGGAACTGTCCCGCCATTGCGTGGCAGGCCCGGCTGATGGCGTCCGCGTTCTCATCGAAGAACCGCTCGGACACGTCCGTGGTGGCCGCAAAGCGTTCCGCGGCCAGGCTTCGCACGATGAGCCGGGAGTCTTCAGCGAGCACGAGCGTCATCACTCGATCTGACTGTGCTCGATGAGCGTGAGCTCGTCGGCGAAATCCGAACCGAGCTGCTCAAGAAACTGCAGCGTGCGCCGCGCCTCGTCCTCATCGATCTTGCTCAACGCGAAGCCGACATGAATCAGCACCCAGTCCCCGATCTCGAGCCCGTCGGGCACGAGCAGTCCCACGTTGATCGCCCGCCTGACGCCGGAGATCTCCGCCTTCGCGAGATGATGCGTGGGGTCGAGAAACTCGACGATCTGGCCCGGAACCCCTAGACACATGCGTCCTCCTGTACCGCGCAGGCGGCGATGTAGGCCTGACCAAGCGACAAGCCGCCGTCGTTGCACGGCACGAGTCGGGGAATGAGCACGCGGAAACGACGTGCGGTGAGTGTGTCGAGCGCACTGCCCGCGAGCAGTGCGTTGGCGAACACGCCACCCGACAGTACGACGGTCTCGAGTCCCGTATCCTCCCGAATGCGCTCGCAGCCGAGCACGACGAGATCGCGCATGGCGCCATGAAACGCTGTCGCAATCTCCGCTCGGTCACGGCCGCGCGCCAGATCCGCCGCCACCTCGGCGACGATGCGTGCGGGATCGGCGGTCCAGCACTCGCCGCCGCTCAGCGTGACCGGGTAGCTCCGCGTCACCCGTTGGTGCGTCAGCGCCTCGAGACGCATGGCTGCCTCGCCCTCGAAGCTGGCAACGTGGCAGACACCCAGCATCGACGCCACCGCATCGAACAGCCGGCCGACGCTCGACGTCCGTGGCGTGCGATCGGGTCGCGCGATCAACTGCTGCACGAGGCTCCATTCGTCCTCGCCCACGTCCGGCGGTCGGACACTCACGAGTCGCTGCGCGGCGCCGTCCACCCGAGCGACATGCGCTGCGGCGGCGCGCCACGGGCGGCGAGCGGCCGCGTCGCCACCTGGTAGCGACACATACCCGAGATGGCCGCACCGCGTGAAGTCTGCCCCGTCGACGACGAGAAACTCGCCGCCCCAGATGCCGCCGTCGGTGCCGAGCCCCGCGCCGTCGAACACCACGCCGATGACTGGGCCCCGCAGGCCGAACTCCGCGACGCCTGCTGCGACGTGCGCGTGGTGATGCTGCACGGCGACTCGGCGTGCAATGCCACGCTCGGCCGCAAGCGCCATGGCGACGCGGGTGGATGCGTAGTCAGGATGCAGGTCGTGCGCAATCACGCTGGCTTGCACACCCGTCACGCGAAGCGTTCCGTCAATCGCGAGCGTGAAGGCCGCGCGTGCGGCAGCGCTGTCGAGGTCGCCGATGTGAGCCGAGAGGTGCGCCGAAGCGCCGTGCGCGACGCACACGGTGTTCTTGAGGTGCCCTCCCACCGCCAACACGGCCTCGTGCACCGGGAATGGGAGCGCGACCGACCGCGGCGCATATCCGCGGGCGCGCCGAATCTGACGCGCCGCTCCGGCGACCACGCGCACCACACTGTCGTCGCAGCGTGCGGCGATGTCGCGGTCGTGACAGAGAAACAGATCCGCGATATCACCCAGCGCCTCGGTAGCGCCCCGTTCATCCGTCACGACCGGATCACCGCCGCGATTTCCGCTCGTCATCACGAGCGGGCGATCGAGCGCTGCGAGCAGAAGGTGATGCAGCGGCGTCGACGGCAGCATCACGCCGAGCGTGTGGCCGAACGGCGCGACACCGGCAGCGACGGCTGCGTGCGCATGTCGCTTCAGCAGCAGGATCGGCCGCGCGGGCGACGTGAGTTCGGTGCGCTCGGCTTCCGACACGTCGGCCAGCGACAGAACGGCTTGGAGGTCTCGCGCCATCACGGCGAACGGCTTGGCCGGCCGATGCTTGCGATCACGTAGTCGCGCCACCGCGCTTGTGTCTGTCGCGTCGCACGCGAGGTGATATCCACCGAGCGACTTGATCGCGACGATTTCACCGGCCTCGAGCGCGGATACCGCGGCAACGAGTGCTGATGTGTCGGTGCGCCGAGCGCCGTCGCGCTTTCCATCATGCGCCACTAGCCGGGGTCCGCAATCGGGACAGGCGATCGATTCGGCGTGAAAACGACGGTCGAGCGGATCCTCGTACTCGCGTTGGCAGCGCGGGCACAGCGGAAAGGCGGCCATCGTTGTCCGCTCGCGATCGTACGGCGTGTCCACGACAACGGTGAAACGAGGCCCGCACTCCGTGCACGTGATGAACGGGTGGGCATGGCGGCGATTCGCCGGATCGAACAGCTCGGCCAGGCAGTGAGCGCAGGTCGCCGCGTCCGGCGGTATGGACATCACGTCATCGCGCTCAGCCGCGTCACTCGTCGCGATCCGGAACGACGCATAGTCCTGAGGCGTTGCACTTTCCACGCGCAGGGTGGCGATCTCCGCCAACGGGGGTGGTGCGAGCGGCAACTGGCGGCAGAACTCCGCGACGCCTGTCGGGTCACCCTCGACGTCGATCAGGACGCCGCCTCCGGCGTTCCGCACGAAGCCGCGTAGCGAGTTGGCGGCAGCCAAGCGGTGCACGTACGGCCGGAAGCCGACTCCCTGCACGACGCCATCCACCGCGATGAGCCGGCGCTCCAGCATCCCAACCTCAGGTCATGTTCGAAGTGCCTGCGCGAGCATGCGCACAGTGGGATGCTACTATAGATAGGAGAGCGTCGCCACCTCACTTCGGTGAACCGAAGCGAGCTGCGGGCTTCGGGCGCCGATCATCGTCACGGCTACAGTTCCGCGAGCAGTTGGCGCAGGCGGCCGAGCAGCTTTGCTCCTGAATCGGTGAGCTCGTATGAGTGAAACGGGCTATCTCCCGATCCGGACAGGCGCAGGAGCAGTTGCGCGGCCTCGAGCGCTCGCAGCGTCTCGGCGAGGGTGGAGCTGCTGATGCCCGGCAACGCCTCGGCGATATCGTGATAACGCGGGTGAGGATGGCTCTTGATGGCGTTCATCACCGCGAGCGAATATCGTCGCCGGATGATGCGGAGCAGATCTTCGACGCCGCAGTAGCAGGTCGACGCGCTGGCGTCGCCTGGACTGCTGCACCCGCAGGGCGGGAGATCCCGGTCGGCGATGCCTTTCAAGCGGTCGGACATCGCGCCTCGGCCCCGTAGCCCGTTCGATGAGCGGATAGGCGCCGAGGCTCGACGACTCACCGTTCTGCAACGTCGCGCGATGCCGGATATGGCGCAAGGCGGCAAGCTCCATCGCGCGCGCGCTTCGATGTAGTCGTTCAGCTCCCGAGTGCGGTGACCTTCTTCTGGAAATCCGCGATCTCCTTCGTCTGGTCCGCCTTCATCTTTTCCGCCATCTGCTTCAGCATCGCATTCTTCGCGTTCGGCAGGTAGCCGTCGACCATCTTGATGGCTTCTTCGTGATGCTGGATGATGTTCTGATAGAAAGTGCGATCGTATGCCTTCCCGGTCTTGCTCTTGAGCGCCTCGGCCATGGCCTGGTGTGCCGGCAGCACCTTGGGCGAGTACGCGTCCTTGAAATCCTTCTCGAGCATCGTGACCATGTGGTCGAGCTCCATGTCCTGCGCCGCGTCGAGCTTCGTGGCGTCGGCGACTGCGGTGCCGCCTTCCTTCCGGTCCTTGGTCATGTGAGCCATGACGATCAATCCCTTGTGGTGATCGCTCATCATGCGAAGGAAGTCCTGATCCGCGTTGCCGGTCATGCCCGCCATGCCGGACATGCCGGACATGCCTGCCATCCCGGTGTCCATCGGTGTGCCGGCGGCGGTCGCAGCCGCCGCTGAGTCCTTCGCGTCGCTATCCACCTTGTCACCGCTTTTCGCGCATGCTGCGGTGAGGGTGACGGCGAGGATGGCGGCGACGGCCTTCAAGCTGCTGCGTGAGGTCACGAACATGATGGTGCTCCTTGATGAGTTGACGACGAGTGAGGGAACGCCGTTCGAAGAACGACGACAATATTTTCGAACGCGATGAACGAAGCGTGGCAACAATGTCCGGATGAGTCGCTGACACCACGCATTGATGGTTACATGCTCGTGTCCATCGACGTGGGTGACGCGACGAGCACAGCGGTCACGAGCAGGACGAGCACGGCCACGGCGACCTCGACCCTCGCGGACCGCTGCAGTTTCATCGTTGCCTCATCCGTGCCAAGCTGCGGCTGGACGAACCTCCAGTTGTAGAATCCGGTGAGCGTCACTACGCCGAGCACGCCCAGCTTGATGAGCAAGGTGATGCCGTAGCGTGTGCCCCAGAGGTTGGGGATGGTGCCGACGTGCAGCCATGCGGCGAATACGCCGGTCACGGTGGCGACGCCCGCAGCCACGAGCGCGACGGGAGAAAACGCCGTGATGAGCGATCGAACGAACGGCCCACGCCGTTCGGACGATTGCATCCGTGCCGCGGCGATCCCCGCCATGAGCACGACGGCGAGCGTTCCCAGCCAGCTGCTCGCCGCGAGCACGTGCACTCC